>NZ_JBSFHW010000008.1:0-68971 GCF_053597275.1 Streptomyces sp. NPDC001492
TCGACGGCGGGGCGCAGGCGCTCGTCGACGAGCAGGCGCAACCAGCCGGAGGGCAGGAGGGTCTGGTCGACGTAGCAGCGCAGCACCTCCAGCAGCAGCAGTTGGCCGTACTGCCGGATCGCGAAGGCCGAGCCGAGCCGGTCGCCGGTGGCCTCGTCGAAGAGCCGCAGCACGGCGGCGAGCAGCCGGTCCCCGTCTCCGGCGGCGGAGGACCGGATGTGGGCCACCGGCGGAAGCGACTCCAGCAGGAGCGTCCGCCCGGCCTCATTCACGCTGACGCGCCCGCCGATCACGACGTCGTCGACAGCAGGGTCCGAGCCCGCGAAGCGGGCGGCGGGGAAGTCCGACTCCGGCTGGACCTCGTGGCGCGGCGCCGCGCCGGCCTCGAAGGCCACCCACGAGCGCCCGGTGAGGATTGCCACGTCTCCCGCCACGAGGTCGACCGGTTCGGCGACGCCGTCGGTGGTGAGCCGGGCGCGCCCGCTCACCATCGCGAAGAACTTGACCGGATCGGCCAGCGGGCCGCGGGACCACCAACCGCCGCGGGCCGCGACGCCGCCGGTCAGCACGCTGCGCACCTCGACCAGATCGAGTGCCTCGGAGAGTCGGTCGGGATCCATGTCCGTACTCTCGCGCAAGAAATCCGGATGCACAAGTATTCATAGTCCGGCGAATGACAGACAGGCTGGTGTCAGCGACACAGCAGTAAGACCTGTAAGACCTGTAAGATCTGAAGGAGACACCATGCGCTACCGCAGCCTCGGCCGGACCGGGATCAAGGTCAGCCCCTACGCCCTCGGCGCGATGATGTTCGGCGCCCTCGGCAACCCCGACCACGACGACTGCGTCCGCATCATCCACCGAGCGCTCGACGCCGGCATCAATCTCGTCGACACCGCCGACATGTACGCGCAAGGCGAGTCGGAGGAGATCGTCGGCCGGGCGCTGAAGGGACGGCGGGACGACGTCGTGCTCGCGACCAAGGCCTGGTTCCCGATGAGCGACGAGCCGAACCACCAGGGCTCGTCCCGGCGCTGGCTGGTGCGCGCGCTGGAGGACTCGCTGCGCCGCCTCGACACCGACCACGTGGACATCTACCAGATCCACCGCCCGGACCCCGACACGGACATCGAGGAGACCCTCGCGGCCCTCACCGATCTGCAGCGGGCCGGCAAGATCCGCACCTTCGGCACGTCGGCCATGCCGGCCTCCGACATCGTCAGGGCGCACTGGGTCGCCGAGCGGCGCGGGCTGGCCCGGCCGCGCACCGAGCAGCCGGTCTACTCGATCCTGAACCGGGGCATCGAGCGCGAGGTGCTCCCGGTGGCGCAGGAGTTCGGCATGGGCACCCTGGTCTGGTCGCCGCTCGGAGGCGGCCTGCTGACGGGGCGGTACCGCAAGGGCCAGGAGGCCGAGACGCACCGGTCGAAGTTCGGCTTCCGGCAGCTCACGGACGACCGTCGGCTCGATGTGGTCGAGCAGCTCATTCCGCTGGCCGAGGAGGCCGGCATGCCGCTCACGCATCTCGCGATGGGCTTCGTGCTCGCCCACCCGGGCGTGACGTCCGCCCTCCTCGGACCGCGGACCATGGAACACCTGGACGACCTGCTCGCGGGCGCCGACGTCACCCTCACCGACGATGTGCTGGACCGGATCGACGCGATTGCGCCGCCCGGCACCGACACCGGCACCCTCGACCACGCCTACCAGCCGCCGGCCATCGAGCGCCCCGAACTGCGCCGCCGACCGGCCGGCGAGCGCACGGCGGCATGACGCCGGCTCCGGCCGGAACGCTGCTGGCGGTTGGATGTGTGGTGGCGCGCGTGGGACCGGCCGTTGGGGATGTGGTGGCTGAGCCTGTCCGTGTGCACAGGTTGACCGACCAGGAGGGGCAGAAGCTGCAGCAGATCGTGCGCCGGGGCAGCACCAGTTCGGTGCGGCTCCGGCGGGCGATGATGCTGCTGGCCTCGACCGGCGGGAACCGGGTCCCGGTGAACGCCCAAGTGGTGCAGGCCGACGAGGACACCGTCCGAGACGTAATAGACCGGTTCAACGAGATCGGCCTGGCCTGTCTGGACCCTCGGTGGGCGGGAGGCCGTCCCCGCCCTCTCAGTCCTGACGTCTCGGTCCTGATTGGCAGCGACGGCGGTACTGCAGAGCTCGTGACGAGTGACGGAGCGGTTGTAACGATCCCTCTCGACTGGGGGGCTCAGGCTGTAGCACTCGCTGCATGACAGTGGGTGAATGCTTCACACCGTGGGTCCGGTCTGGCAGGTTGGCGGCGGCGATGCCTCGCTCCTTGCCTCCTGCTACCGGGAGTCGCTGCGTGTGGCGGACGAGTTGGGTGCACGAACGGTTGCGTTCCCGGCGATCTCCACCGGCGTGTATCGGTGGCCGATGGACGATGCGGCCCGTATCGCGGTGGAGACGGTGCGAGCCACCGAGACGGAGGTTGAGGAGGTCAGGTTTGTCCTCTTCGACGAGCGGGCGTACGCGCTGTTCGCCGCGCAGCTCCGTTGAGGGAACGGTAGTTCGCTTCCCCAGTCCTGCCTGAGCCCCCTGCTTTCCCGACCGTGCCACCCGCGCGGGCCTCCGTGCGCCCGAACAATTCGGATGAGGCTTCCGTTGAGCCAGGCGGCGGCGAGTTCCCTCCGGGGGCGGGCGCGGGCTCGCGCTTGACGCGCCGGACGGCATGGAGGCGAGTGGTGACGGCCCGAGGGCGCCGGGTTGCGGCGCGGGGCTGGTCAGACTTCGGCGAGCTGTCCGTCGGAACTTGTGTCCTGCGGCTGTGGTTCGGTGTCGGCCCGGTTCGGAAGGAGAAGGCACAGCGGGATCGCTGCGGCGGTGAACGCGGCGGCCCACCAGAAGGCTTCGCCGAAGCCGGTTGCCAGGTCGGCGGGGGTGTGGGTATCGGCGACGGCGCGCTGGAGGATCACGACCAGGACGGCGGTGCCGATGGAGCCGCCGACCTGCTGTGCGACGCGGCTGATGCTGGAGGCGGCCGGGATTTCGTCGCGGGTCAGGCCGACGAAGGCGCCGCCCATCAGGGCGATCATGGCCGCGCCCAGGCCGAGGCCGCGGACGAACAGCACGGCCATCAGCGCGACGTTGCTGGTGGTGGCGGTGACGAAGCCGAACGGCACGGTGGCGGCGAAGGTGACCGCGAAGGCAATGACGGCGACCGGGCGGGCGCCGATGCGGTCCATGACCTTCCCGGCCAGCGAGCGGGACAGTAGGGTGCCCACGCCCTGCGGGATGAGCAGCATCGCGGCTCCGAGGGCCGTTTCGCCGCGGACCTGCTGCCAGTACAGCGGCATCAGCAGCATGGCGCCGTACAAGGCGGCTCCGGCCAGCAGCAGCAGCGCGGTGGAGGAGGCCAGGGAGCGGTGGCGGAGCAGGCGGATGTCGAGCAGGGCGGCGGCTCCGCGGCGTAGCGCCCAGGCGGTGTAGCCGGCCAGCAGCGCGACGCCGGCGGCCAGGGGGAGCCCGACCCCGGTGGAGGTGATTGCGTCGGTTCCGCCGAGTTGGGTCAGGCCGTAGAGGACGGCGGCGATGCCGGGTGCCAGGAGCAGCATGCCCACGGTGTCCAGGCGGGGGCGGGTTCCGGCGCCGGGCCGGTCGGCAGGCAGGTTGCGCCAGGCCAGCCAGCCGCCGGCGAGGCAGAACGGGATGTTGAAAAGGAAGATCCACTGCCAGTCGCCGAAGTGCAGGATCACGCCTCCGATGACCGGGCCCATGACCGGTCCCAGGGCGGTGGGCACGGTGATCAGTGCCATGACCTTGCCGATGTTGCGGCCGTCGGCGGCCTGCATGACCAAGGTGGCCATCAGGACCATCATGATGCCGCCGCCGATGCCCTGGACGACGCGGAAGGCGATCAGGGCCGGTGCGTTCCAGGCCGCGGCACACAGCATCGACCCGGCGAAGAACAGCGCCAGGGCGAGGATCCACAAGCGCTTGCCGCCGAGGGCGGCCTGGGCCCAGCCGACGGCGGGCATGGTGGCGGACAGGGCCAGCAGGTAGGCGGTGGTGACCCACTGGACGGTGGCCAGTGTGGTGTGGAGCTGTCCGGCGAGGCTGTCGATGGCGACGCTCATGATCGTGGTGTCGAAGATGACGGCGAGCGCACCGACGACGAGGGTGAACACCAGGCGCCGCACGGCCGGGTCGACTGCGTCCGGCGGGCTGGATGTGGCGGGGTTGCCGACGGCGGCCATGGGGCGCCTCCTTAAGATATACAACTCTATCTTTCAGGGGTCAGGCTAGGCCGCTATTGTTAGATACGCAAGTCTTTCTAATGTGAAGGGGGCGACGATGCCGGAGCGGCGCCGCGGAGCGGCCTTGGAGCAGGCGCTGCTCGACGCGGCCTGGGATGAACTCGTCGCCGGCGGGTACGCCCGGTTCACCATGGACGCCGTCGTCAAACGCGCCGGCACCAGCCCCCCGGTCCTCTACCGCCGCTGGTCGGACCGCGACGAGCTCGTCCGGGCCACCCTGGTCCACGTGTTGCGGAAGAACGTTCTCAAGGTCCCGGACACCGGCAGCCTGCGCGGAGACGTGCTGACCCTCATGCGGGAGATCAACGCCACGCGGGTCCAGCTCGTCACCGTGATGAGCGTCTACCTGGCCAGCTACCACCTGGAGACCGGGACCAGCCCTGCCGACCTGCTCGACCCCGCCGACACCGGCCGCAAACAGGCCGTCGACGCGATATTCGACCGCGCCGTCGCCCGCGGCGAGGCAAAGTCCGAGCGCCTCACCGACCGCATCAAGGCCCTGCCGTTCGACCTGCTGCGCCAGGAGATCCTGACGACCTACGCCCCCGTGCCCGACCGGGTCCTCGAAGAGATCGTCGACACGATCTTCCTGCCTCTGCTGCGTTGACCGCGCCAGAACGTCGTCCCGCGACGGTCGCCCGCGTACCCGGACCTGCGTACGGGGCCGTCGGAAGTGAAGATTCGGACCAGTCCCGCGCCTGACGGCTTGCCGAGGATCGCCAACTCCGGCGGTGTCGGCACCGCCTGTGGGGCGGAGATCCACGATGCTTGCGAGTCCGGCGGTACCGGCATCGCTGCCGGCCGTGCAGAAGCGGGCGCCGGCCCAGCCACGCTGCTGCACGAGGCGTACGAACTGTTCGGCCTGACCGGCGCCGCCCTGTGGCGCCTACGCGGTCGCCCCGGCGCCTGTCCCGGCTGCTCGCCCGTATCGGAAACGCTCTCGCACCGAACTCATCACTGCCGTACTCACAGGCTCGCTCTGACGCGGCACGGTCCTCGACCTCCAAGCCACCCGGCCGCCCACTCCCACGCCCGGACTGACCCCAAGGGGCTCATCGCAGTAGAGGGTGTACTCGGGGTCTGTCGGGTTTCGAGGTCGCCGACACGGATTTCAGGCTCGGCCGCACTCCTGTTCGAGCGCGACGGTATGTGCGCCGCGGAACGAGTTATGCACCCTCGTTGTCACCGCGCAGGGAATGGATCATGCTCTGCAGGATCCGGAACCCCTCTGACTGCTCGGTCTCGGTCAGGCCGGCCAGCATTCTGGCCTCGACGGACCGGACGGCTGCGCTCGCCTTCTCGAGGCTTCGTCGGCCGCGAGGCGTGAGCCGCGTGGGAAGTGCCTTCCCGACGGGTGCCGCCGCAGGCCTGGTCACGTAGCCGTCTCGTTCCAGGGCCTGGAGCAGCACGTTCATCGTCTGCCGTGTCACGAACGCGCCCCGCGCGAGCTCGGAGTTCGACAAGCCCGGTCGTTGCGCCAGCAGCTCGAGACAGGAGTAGTGCGTCACGCTCATGCCGAGCGGCCGCAGCACTTCCTCCATGGCCGCGCGGAGGGCGCTCGACGCTTCTTTGAGCAGGTAGCCCAGTGACGTCTCCAGGTCGACGCCGACACCTTCTTGACTCATGTCAGTATTCTGACATAGCTTGCCGCGTGTCAGAAAACTGACACGAAAAGAAGGAGCGTCATCATGCCCGCCACCGGTCCCGACTTCATCTCGCTCCAAGTGCGCGACCTCGACGCTTCGCAGGCGTTCTACGAGCAGTACCTGGGCCTCGTCCGCTCGCCGGCCGGACCTCCGCACGCCGTCGTCTTCGAGACGAAGCCGATCGCGTTCGCCCTCCGCGACGTCATTCCCGGCACCGACCTCGCATCCGTCGCTCAGCCCGGCATCGGTGTCGCGATCTGGCTCCACGCCACCGACGTCCAGGCCATCCACGAGGCGCTCGTGGCCGACGGTCACACCATCGTCTCCGCACCGATCGACGGCCCCTTCGGTCGGACCTTCACCTTCGCCGACCCCGACGGCTACCAGGTCACGCTCCACGACCGCACCTGATCGACCAAACGCCACCGGCCGCTCAACAGCGGTTGCGCCCCAGGAGCGTGCGCGACGCCACCTTCTGCCCGGCCGGCGGGCAACGATCCTGCACCTCCGCATCCGCCGCTACCGCCATCGAAGGCGGAGCGCGAGCGTGAAACGGCCGACGGGCCCACGTGGCGTCCGCCACGCAGGCCCGCCGGGCCGTCAGCCGTCGTTCCGATGCTCAGCCGTCGATGCGGTGCGTGCTCCAGAAGGAGGTCAGGTCCGTGGTCGTGGCGGCCTGCGCGGCTGCCTTGAACTCGGCCGTGGTGGAGACGCCGTACCAGTGCGAAGTGGCGTAGTCCTTGAGCAGCTTGGTCATCGCCGTGTCGCCGATCAGCCGCCGCAGGTCGTGCAGGGCGCACTTGCCGTAGCCGTAGACGACGGTGGAGTAGCGGGATGAGTGGGCGTCCCAGTAGGCCATGGAGTTGGTGATCTTCTCCGTGGACGAGGCCCAGGAGACGCTGTTCCAGCAGTTCGTGCCGGACTTGCCGAGGGCCAGGTCGGTGGCGTAGTCGGTGAACGCCTCATCGAGCCAGGGGCTGTTGTACTCGTCGTCGCCGACGATGCCGTACCACCACTGGTGGCCGATCTCATGGGTGAGCGCGGTGGTGCTGACGAGGTCGAGGACGAACCCGGGGTACTCCATGCCGCCGAACCAGTAGTTGTTGTCGATGACCGCGTCCAACTCGCCGTACGGGTACGCCCCGAAGCGCGCCGCGTGGGCGTCCACGGCGGACTTGGCGGTGGAGAGCATCGACTGGGCGTCGGAGGAGCTGATGCCCGAGACGGAGTAGATGTTGATCGCGGTCCCGGCCGCCGAGGTGCCGGAGATCTTGCTGAACGGACCGGCCGCCCAGGCGAAGTCACGCACCTTGGAGGCCGTCGCGGTGGTGACGGTACGGCCGCTGGAGCCCGGGGTGTCGGTGGAGGTGCCGGTGGCCGGGACCAGCAGGGTGCTCGGGTGGTCGAGGGTCACCTTGAAGTCGGCGGCCAGCGAGTAGAAGGACTCGCCGTTGTTGGTGTACGGGTCCAGATGCCAGCCCGAGCCGTCCTTCACCGCGAGCACGGGCAGCGCGTTGCCGATGTTGTTGAAGGCCCCGTCGTGGCCGAACCGGTCCGCGCCGCTCGGCACGGTGATGCCCAGGTCGAAGCCGATCGTGGCGGACTGCCCCTGCGCCAGCGGCGTCGGCAGCGTGATCTGCAGGGCGGTGCAGGCGACGGAGAGGGAACCCGCCGTACCGCCGGTGACGTTGGTGACCGTGATCGGCATGGCGTCGCATGTGCCGTGGTAGTTGTCCCACAGCCTCAGATACACCTCGCTCAGCGCCGTCGAGGAGGCGTTGGTGAAGGTCGCGCTCTCGTGACCGGTCCACACCGTGCCGCTGGTGTTGCTGCTGAGACTGACCGTGTACGAGGGCGTGGCGGGCGTGCGCGTGGAGTCCGCCGGCGGGGTGCTGCCCCCGGACGTGTCGAGGGCGATGTCGTCGAGGACGAAGCTGGTCTGCAGGCTGGAGTCCTCGGCGCCGCTGAAGGCGAGGCTCACGGTCTGCCCCGCGAACGCCGAGACGTCGAGGGTCTTCTTCACGTACCCGGTGTTCTTGTCGAGGTTCGAGTACGTCGCCAGCGTCGTACTGCCGATCTTCGCCGTCAGCTTGTCGTACGCGATGGACGAGGTCGTCTCGGTGGTGTCGATGTGGAGCCAGAAGGAGAGGGTGGCGGTGCTGCACCCGGACGGGATCGTGACGCTCTGGGAGAGGGTGTCGGTGTGGGTGCCGCCCGTTCCGTCCAGCCAGGCGTAGCTCGTGCCGCCGTGTGCGGTCTGGCCGGAACGGCTGGTGATGACGCTCGTCGAGGACTGGGTCCACGGCGAAGTGCCGCTCTCGAAACCGCCGTTGGCGACCACCTGGGCCGGGGTGCATGCGGCCGCGGCCGACGGGGCGGCTGCCGCGGGGGCGGCGGGAAGGGAGACGGCGGCCAGCGCGGCGACTGCCAGTGCGCGCATGGCGATGGATCTGTGGGGGGTCTTTCTCACGCGAAACTCCTTTGCGGCGGCCGGGATTCCGGCCTGCTCGGTGCCGCCCGGTCGGCTGGGGTGCGCCTGGGGGCGGCAGTGGGCTGCGTGTATCTCTTGTGCGACCGCTGTAGCGTGGCAGATTTGTCGGGAGCATGCCATGAAAAACGGGGAGACCGGGTTGGAGTGATCGCCGGGAAATCGCCGCCGAGGGGGAGGAGCATGGGGAGGGTGGCGGCAGTCTTCGCCTGTCGACGAGAGGACCGGCCGGCTATGGCACGGGTCGCAGTGAACGGCGTGGAGCTCTTCTACGAGACGGCCGGGGACGGCGATCCCCTGGTCCTGGTGCACGGATCATGGGGCGACCACCACAACTGGGTCCCCGTCCTCGACGCCCTCGCGGAGCGATTCCGGGTCCTCGTCTACGACCGCCGCGGACACAGCCGCAGCGAGCGCCCGCCGGGGCAGGGCACCCGCACCGAGGACGAGGACGACCTTGCGGCACTGATGGAGACACTGGGGTACGCGCCGGCCTACGTTGCGGGCAACTCCTTCGGAGGCTCGACGGCGCTCGGCCTGGCCGCCAGACGTCCCGAACTCTTCCGGGGCCTCATGGCCCACGAGCCGCCCCTCCTGGGCATCGTGGCCGACGTTCCCGAGTTGCAGCCGCTGATGACGGACACCGCGAAGAAGATCGAATCCGTGCTCGCCCACCTGCGCGCGGGCGACACCCTGGCGGGAGCGCACGCGTTCGTGGAAGAGGTCGCCCTGGGCCCCGGCATGTGGGATCAGTTGCCGGACGCGGTCCGGGAGACGTTCCTGCGCAACGCCCCCACCTTCGCCGACGAGCAGTCCGACCCGGACTGGGCCGGCCTCGACCTCGACCGCCTCGCCGGCTACACCGGGCCCGCCCTGCTGTCGAAGGGCACACAGAGCCCGCCGTGGTTCGCCACGATCGTCGGCCGGCTGTCCGCGGTCCTGCCGCAGGCGCGGACGCACACCTTCGAAGGTGCGGGTCACATCCCTCATGTCACGCACCCGGATGATTACGTCGACCTCGTGACCGGTTTCGTCGAAGAGGCGGCCCGCCGGTCTGCGTGACCGCCGGCGCTACGAGGCTGTCGGGTCCGCGTGGGATCAGTCGCCGTCGCCGAAGGCCGGGTGTCCCTGCGGTCCCTGCTCGCCCTGGGCGACCTCGATGCCCGCGTGCAGATCGGTGGCCGCGTCCAGCACCGCCGTCCCCGATACGGCCACACAGGCCAGGAGCAGACAGGCCAGGGAGCGGGGGAGCAGCCGGGCGGCGGGCGCGGGGGTGCTCAGGAGGGCGGTGACACGGCGGGGGACCGGGCCCGCCGTGGCCGTCAGTGACAGGCGGGGGCGCGCGGAGGAGCCCGCCGCACGGGCCGCGAGCGCGGCACGGCCGACGGCTCGGGCGGTGAGCGCGCGGTCGCCCGTCGCCTGCGCCGCGGACTCGTCGGCCCAGCGCTCCAGGGCGTACGAGAGCGGCGCGCGCAGGCCGCGCAGGGCCGGGTGCAGCGCTACGGCGAACTCGGCGGCCGCGAGGAAGACATGGTGGCGGCCGGTGAGGTGGGCGCGCTCGTGGGCGAACAGCACCTCGCGTTCGCCGGCGCTGAGGGCGCGCAGCATGCCCGTCGTCACCACGATGCGGCCGGGCCGCCCGGGTAGGGCGTAGGCCTCGGGCCGGTCGTCGTGCCGTACACAGAGATCGCCGGCACTCGCCCCGCTGCTGAACTGCCGGTGCGCGGCGCGCAGTTCACGCAGGTGGCGGCGGGTCCGGTCGAGGACCAGGACGCCGAGCCCGGTCAACGCGAGGGCGGCCAGGACCGCAGCCGGGAGGGTGGCGGGCGAGCCGTCGCCCAGCAGATGCGGGGAGAGGTGTGCCGCCTCGGCGACCAGGGACAGGTGCAGGGCGCCGGCCAGGGCGAGCATGCCCAGTGCCGCTGTGCTGGAGAGGGCGAGGACCAGCGCGAGAGCCGTCAGCGCCCAGGCGGCCGTCCGCGGCCGCAGCTGCTCGGCGCCACGCCGGGCCACGGGCACGGCGAGGAACGGCATGAGCAGCGGAAGCCACACGGCGTAGATCACGGGATTCCTCCAGGGGCCGCCGGACGGTATCGACCAGCCTACGCGCCGCAGCCGACAACAAGATCCGTAAGGCGCTGTTCACACGCTGTCCTCACCAGCCTCCGGGCCGCCCTCCAGGAGTGTGCGCAGCAGCTGCTCGTCCTCGGGGCTCAGATCGGAGACGAAGCGGGCGAGGACGGTGCCGCGGTCCTCGTCCTTGTCGAGTTCGGCGTGCATACGGCGGGCCGTGAGACCGGGGGAGTCCTGGGCCGGGGCGTACGCGTAGCCACGGCCGGAGCGCGCGCGGGTGACCGCGCCCTTGGCGTGCAGGCGCGTGAGGATCGTGGTCACCGTGGTGCGGGCGAGACCGCCGCCGAGCTCCAGCTGGACGGCGGCGGGCGTGAGCGGAGCGTCGGCGGCCCACAGTGCGGCCAGCACGCTCGCCTCGAGCTCGCCGGCCGGCCGTCGGTCCGTGCGCCCGTCGACCGGGCCGTCGACCGGCTCGTCAATCTGCCCCTCGGGCATGGGAACACTCCTCGGCTCTGATTCGTCTACAGTTCAGTAGACGGTCTACATGACTGTAGTCGCTAGGTGCGGGTCCGTGCCCGCTCCGTTCCCAGTATGAGAGGGGTCGCCTCCGTGGCAGCTGCCCAGTTCGCCGTCGCCCAAGCGGTGAACGTCCTGGATGCCGGATCCCTGCTGTCCGCCTTCGGCGCGCTCGGCATCGCGGTCGTCATGTTCGCCGAGACCGGCCTGCTGGTCGGTTTCTTCCTGCCCGGCGACTCGCTGCTGTTCACGGCCGGGCTGCTGTGCGTCCCCGGCGTCCACGGTTCCGTGCACCTGTCACTCCCGCCGGTGCTGGCCGCCGCCGTGGGCGGCGCACTCCTCGGTGCCCAGACGGGGTACTGGCTCGGACGGCGGGGCGGCCGCGCGCTGCTGGCCCGCAGCCGTGCGAAGAAGCTGCACGAGGGCGCGGCGCGAGCCGAGGAGCTGCTCGCTCGCTACGGGCATGCGAAGGCGGTGGTCCTGGCCCGCTTCGTGCCGGTCGTGCGCACGGTGCTCAACCCGCTGGCCGGTGCGCTGGACGTGCCGGTGCGCGTCTTCACCCTGTGGCAGGTGATCGGCGGCCTCGTCTGGACGATCGGACTGGTGCTGGGCGGCTACGCGCTGGGTTCCTCGGTGCCGAACGTCGACCGCTATCTGCTGCCGCTGGTCGCGCTCGTGGTCGTCCTCTCCCTGACCCCGATCGCTTTCGAGGCCCGGCGCGCGCGGGCCCGTCGCGCCTCCGAGAGGGCCTCCTCGTGACCGGCCTCGCCTTCGGCGGCGCCTCGGTGGACGGCGGCGCGTACACCTGGATCACCGGCCTGGCCCGCCACACCCCGCACGCCGTCAACACCGTGATCTCCGTCTGGTCCGACTACGGCCTCGCCCTGTTCGGCGTGCTGATGCTCGCCGCGTGGTGGCGTGCCCGCAGCGCGGGGGAGGCACGGATGGTCCGGGCGCTGGCGGCACCCGTGGTCGTGGTGGTCTGCTACGTGGTCGATGTGCTGGTCAAGTCGGCCGTCGCCGAGCACAGACCGTGCCGCACGCTGCACACCGTGACGGTCGAGGCGTGCCCGGCCGCGGGTGACTGGTCGTTCCCCAGCAACCACGCGGTGATCGCCGGGGCCGCAGCGGTGGCGCTGTGGCTCACGAACCAGCGCCTCGGCAGGATCGCGGCCCTGGCCGCGCTCCTGATGGCGGTCTCCCGGGTCTGGATAGGAGTGCACTACCCGCACGACGCGGCGGTGGGCCTGGCCTTCGGCGCGGCCCTCGCCTGGCCCCTCATGCTCCTGGCGGACCGCGCCGCCCCTCTCGTCACCCGCGCGGCGGCCACCCGGCTCAGGCCGCTGGTGACGGCTTCATGACGGGGCACGAGGGGGAGCGGGACGAGCGGGGTGGGGGTGCGGTCGGGGGTGGCGCCGGCGCTCGGCGCGGTGGAGGAGTTGGCGGACCTGGGCGCGCTGGGGGTGCCGCAGGGCTTGGCGGGGGTGCTGCCGGCTCTGGTGCTGATGTTCGCGGCCGTGGCGGTGCCGCCGGATCTGGCAAGGGCCAGGCATGAACCGCGTCGGTCGAGCGCCAGGTGTGAACCGGACCGGAGAGGGGCCAGGCGTGGGCCCGACGGGGCGAGCGCCTGTGCTGATCGCCGCCGTCTGCGCCCTGTTGTTCGCCGGCCTCGCGACCGCGGTGGGACTGCGCCACGGCGTCCCCCTGCCGGGGGACCCGGCGGCACACGCGTGGGGACTCGCGCACCGGCCCCCGGAGGCGGTGGCGCTCGCCCGTGGGATCACCGCGACGGGGACCGGGCCCTGGCCGTATGTGCTCGTCGTGATCGCCGGGTTCATCGCGGGGCGCACCACGCGGGAGCGGCTCCGGAACGCCGTCGCCCTGCTGGTCGTGCTGGTCGCCGGGCAACTGGTCCGCACCGGACTGATGGAACTGTTCGCGCGGGCCCGCCCGGCCCCCGCCGACTGGGCGACGCATGCCTCCGGCTTCGCGTTCCCCTCCGGGCACGCCACCACCTCGGCCCTCACCGCCGGCCTGCTGTGCTGGCCGACGACTCGTCGCGCCCGCGTGGATCTCGCCCGCACGACCTGCACGCTCGCGGTGTGCTGGGCGGCGGCCGTCGGCCTGACCCGCGTGTACCTCGGGGTGCACTGGGCGAGCGACGTCCTCGGCGGCTGGCTGCTCGCGACCGCCTGGCTGAGCCTGTGGTGGTGGGGCTGGACCCGGTGGCTGTCCTCGGAGTCGACGGCGCACGGTGGGCCAGGGGCACCCGGCACGGATACGGCACCGGACGCGCTCGCCGCACCCCCGCCTCCGCCCCCGAAGGCTTCCGGCCCGCTCCCGCCTGCGGACACCGCCCACTCGCCTCCGCCCAAGGACGCTGCGGACCCGCACCCACCTCCGGACGCGCCCGAACCACCCCCGTCGTAGGTGCCCCCCGCCCCCTGCCCGCCACAACCGCCGACGCACAACCACCGACGGAGGGCCATGCGCCCCAAGCAGCCAGACCCCGACCTCGCCCCTGGAGCGCGCTTCGTGGTCAGACTGCCGTCCGGCTGATGCCGTCCGCGGGACGGCTCTCGCGCACATGCGCGTACCCCATCAGCCCGACCAGTACGGCCAGCAGCACCGCCGACGATCCCGCCGTACCGAGATCCAGGCCTCCCTTGACGACGGGCTTGGTCAGGAAGTCGCCGGCCGTCGCACCGAGCGGCCGCGTCAGCACGAACGCGAGCCAGAACAGCAGCACGTTCGGCACCGCGGGCACCTTCATCAGGGCGACCAGGACGGCTAGCACCGCACTCACCAGCAGCGCACCACCGGCGTAGCCGAGGCCGGAGCTGTCGGAGAGGAAGTCGCCCATGGAGGTGCCGAGCGTGTTGGAGACGAGGATCGCCGACCAGAACAGCGCCTCCCCGCGGAAGCTGACGATGTCCCGGATGACGAACGTCATCCCGGTCAGCTTCCACACGGCGAAGATGACGACCAGCAACGAGATCAGGATCGCGGCGCCCGCCGGATAGCCGAGGCCCAGGCCCTGCGGCCCCCAGCCCAGCGAAGTGGCGCCGCCCGAAAGGTACTTGGCGCTGGCGTCGCGGTTCATGAAGTCGGACATCGTGGTGCCGGCCATGCTGGTCGACAGGATGACGGTCCAGTAGAAGAACGGGTTGTAGCGCCGCGACCTGAGCTGGACGACCAGCGTCACGACGAAGACCAGGAACAGGGCGATCGTGGTCAGGAAGTAGCCCAGCTTGAGGGTCTGCGAGAAGAGGTCGCCCGCCGTCTCGCCGAGGGTGGTCGCCGCGATCTTCATGATCCAGAAGGCCAGGGTGACCTCCGGGAGCTTCTTGAGTACGTCGCGACGGCCGGCGGCGGCGTCGAGGTCGGTGAGGACCGTCGACTCCGCCGCTTGTGTGGGGGGTTCGTGGGTCATACGGCCTGTAGCTCCTGTTCGTTGGGTTTGGTGACGTCCTTGCGGGTGATCGCGAGGAAGACGACCAGGCCGAGGATCACCGTGACGAGCAGCGCGCTCGTCACCACGGTGCCCGGGCCCGGGCCGCCGTCGCCGGTGGGCTGGGAGAGGTAGTCGCCGGCCGACGTGCGGAGGGCGAAGGTGAACAGGCCCGCGAGCCAGGAGACGGACGCCCGGCGCAGGGTGTCGACGCTGTGGATGGACAGGGTCCGTTCGCTGCGGTACCAGGCGACGAACACGACCGCCGGCACCACCGCGAGCAGCGCGCCCATCAGCAGGGACACACCGGTCGGGCCCAGTCCGGCCTTCTCGTTCAGCAGGTCGGCCGCCGTCTCGCCGACGGTGGTGCACAGCACCTTGATCACCCAGACATATACGGTGACTTCGGGAACCTTGTTCAAACGCAGGCGCGATCGGCGGCCGGTGGGCGGCCCGGAGGCGGTGCCGTGCGCGTACGTCGCAGCCGCCTCAACTGCTCCAGACGTATCTGATGTCATACGGGGGACGCTGTCACCGGAAACCTGAACGGATCCTGACCGCGGTGCCCTCACAGGGCTCTCGAACGGACCAGTCCGGCCAGCACCAACAGCCCCGGCACCAGCGGCAGCCACACCGTCAGCAACCGGTAGCCGAGCACGACCGACACACTCGCCGAGCCCGGGGCGCCGGCCGTGGTGAGCGCCCAGGCGAGCGCGGCATCGAGTGAGCCGAGGCCGCCCGGGGTCGGCAGCAGGACGGCGGCGCTGCTCGCGGCGAGATAGGCGAGCGCGATACGCCCTGCGGGCAGCGGTACGTCCAGGGCGTGGACGACGGCGATCACCACCGCCGTGTGCAGGGACGCGAAGGCCAGCGAGCCGCCCCACAGGGCCGCCGCGCGTCGGGGGTTCTCGTGGACGGCGCGTACGTCGGCCGCCGCGCAGGCCAGCGCCCGCCGTAGCCGCGTCCGCCGCACGAGCAGGACGGCCATGGGCACGGCCGCCGCTGTCACCAGGACGCCGACCAGCAGCTTCGGTCCGCCCACCGGCGGCAGCCGCAGCACGCCGGGGCAGGCGAAGGCGAGCACAGCCATGAGGGCGATCCGTACGACGGCTCCCGCGGTGGACTTGACCGCGAGGGCGGTGGCCGCCCGGCCGGGTGCCAGTCCGCAGCGCATCAGGAACCGCAGATTGACCGCTCCCGCGCCGAGCCCGGCAGGCAGCAGATGGTTGGCCGCGGAGGCCGCGAACTGGACCATCAGCAGCCGGCCGGCGGGCAGCACCTCGCGCACGGCGCCCTGTTGCGCGAGTGCCGCGCATGCCCAGGTCAACAGGGTGAGCAGCGCTGCCAGCAGCAGCCAGCCGGGATCGGCGGCGGTCAGGCGGGCGATGCCTGAGACGAGGACGGGCCAGTGCAGGGCGGCGAGGCCGATGGCGGCGGCGGTGAGGACGAGTGCGGCCACGGTCTGCCATGGCGCGAGGCGCTCCGCGGGAGGTGTCGATGTGCGGCTCCGCCGCGCGGCGGCAAGGGGCCGTCTCTCGTCTGCGGCTCCGTCGTGGCTGGTCGCGCCCCGCGGCGGAGCCGCGGATTGATACAGCCCCGCGCCCCTCGGGGAGGCTGCCGAACCGCATCGGACTTCGCCAAGGGCGCTTGATCTGCCGGCGGCCACGGAGGTGGTGACCTCGGCGCTCATGCGTGCTGTCCTTCCACGGTCGTGGTCATCCCTGACCGCCCTCCCCTACGGCGCCGGGAGCGAGGTACGCGTAGCCGCCCGTCAGGCGGTGTGGCTGCCACGTGCGGGCGTACGACGGCGGTTGGACGAGGTGTGTCGTGAGGAGAACGACCGGCATCCGGCGGGCGGTTCGCGCGAGTTCCGCGGGGGTGGTGTTGGCGTCGTGGCCGCCGGTGTGGGCGGAGGCGCAGCCGGCGGCGAAAGCGACCGGCACGGAATCGCCCCCGGTGACCAGGCACGGTGGGTGTACGCCGAGACGGCGCAGGTCTGCGGCCGTGCGGCTCCAGACCCGGTGGTCGGCGGTGGTTCGGGACACGGCGCGCTCCAACACGGCGAACTGGACGGCCAGATGGCCCGCGAGCCCCACCGCCACCAGCGTCACCGCCAACGTCCGCCGGCGCCCGCGCGGCGCGGTGACCAGGCGGACCAGGGCGTCCGCGACCGGGATCGCGAGCAGGGCGTACGCGGGCAGCAGGAAACGGGGGGCGGCATAGCCGATCAGGAAGAGGTACGGCACAGCCGCGGTCGCCGCACAGGCCAGCGGCACCAGCGTGGCGGCCGTACGGCGGGCCCGTACCGCGATCACCAGTGCGGCTGCGGCGAGCAGCGGGAGGACGAACCACCAGGCGATCACCGGCGGGCTCGCGATCGCCCCCGTGCACGGACGGCACAGGGCCCGTCCGTCGAGGCTGCGGAGCTGGTCGACGACGGCGTTGTGCAGGCCCAGACCGCCCTGGATGCCGGAGGCGGCGGTCAGCCGGGCGCCGACGCCGCCGTAGTCGACGTACGCCTCGACGATCCACTCGGTGGCCCCTGCCGCAAGGCCCGTGACCAGGGCCAGGAGCAGCCGCAGGTGGCGTCCGGGGCGGGCGAGGAGCACGAGCGCGAGCAGCGGGAGCGTGACCCAGACCGCGTCCGTGGGCCGCATCCAGGCCATCAGTGCCGTGCCCGCGGCCACGCCCCACAGGGCGCCGCGCCATTTGCGGTCGGACCGGGCGTGCAGGAAGAAGGCCACGGTGGCCGACGCGCCCACGGCCACCCAGTAGTTGGGCATGGCCTGCGGGCCGTAGAAGAGGGTGATCCACAGCGATGCGAACAGGGCGCCACCGGCCGCGATGACCCGTACCGGGAACAGGCCCCGCCAGGCTCGCAGGGCCCAGTACAGGCCGAGCCCGGACAGGACCGCCAAGTACACCCGCAGCAGCGCGGTGGACGACGACCAGGAGGCGACGGGAGCCACCAGCAGGGTGATGCCGCGGGCGCGCGGTGCGCTGAAGAAGGCCGCCGGGGCGTGCGTGCTCACCTGGCTGACGTACACCGTCTCGTCCCAGCCCAGGCCCAATCCGGGCCGCACCAGGGCGAGTTGGAGCAGTGAGAAGGCGCCCGCGACCGCCACGAGCCACCACTCGCCCGCGGAGCGCCATGGCGGCCGGGCGGTCGCGGGCGGCCCGTGCCGGGTGGTGCGGGTCGCAGCGGTGTCGGGGGTCCTCGTCATCGTTCACCCATCCGGCCCTACAAGTTGTAGGGTTGGTCTCACCCTACAGGTTGTAGGTCAGGGCGGGGCCGGAGCCGGGTAAGGGGCGGGTGCGACTTGGTGACCGCTGGACCCTACGCACCGTAAGGTGGTGGCCATGGCAGGCACGACTTCTCGTGGCAGGGGCGAGCGACGCAGCCCCGGTGAGCTGGAGAGCGAGGTCCTGGCCACCCTGTGGGCGACGGACCGGGCCCTCACGCCGGCCGAGATCCAGACCGATCTCGGCGGTGACCTCGCCTACAACACCGTGCATACGATCCTGCGGCGGCTGCACGACAAGAGGCTCGTCCTGCGGGACGCCGACGGCCGGCGCGGTGCCTACCGCCCGGCGAAGAACGCGGCACAGATGACCGCCGAGGCCATGCACCAGGCCCTGGACCGCGGCCCCGATCCGATAGCGGCACTCCAGCAGTTCGTCACGGGCCTGAGCCCGGCGGAGGAGGCCGCGCTGCGTGCACTCCTAGGCGAGAGCGGTGCGTGACGCGGCGTCCGCAGCCGCAGCGGCAACGGGGAGCACCAGGACAGGGAGGCGGCGCGGGCCATGAGGATCGACGTCTACACCCCGCTCCTGCTGTCGCTGCTGCTCGCGCTCGTCAGCCCGCAGGTCGGCCTGCGTCTCGCGCCCGCTTCGGCGGCCCGGGCCCTGACCACGGCCGCCGTCCTCGCCGCGGGCGCCACCACCTGGGCGCTGGTCCTGCTGACCGTCACGCTCGTCGACGAGGCACCGCCGGTCGTGGCCGACGCCCGTGAGGACGGTCGCGTTCTGCCCGATCCGGTCCCCGAAATCGTCGCCCTCGCCGCGCTCGCGCTCCTCGCGGTGGCCGCGTGCCGGGTCCTGCGGGCGATCCGGGCCGAACGCGCCACCCGCCGCACCCTGCGCCGCCTGTGCGAGGGCCACCCGGACGGCACCGAACTCGTCGTCGCGGCCTCACCGACCGCGCAGGCGTTCGCGGTGCCCGGACCGCCGGGCCGGATCCTGGTCACCTCCGCGATGCTCGCCGCCCTGCGCCCTGCCGAACGCCGTGTCCTGTTCGCCCACGAGCGCGCCCACCTCACCCACCGCCACTCCCTGCTCGTCCACGCGGTCACCCTCGCCGCGGCGGCGAACCCGCTGCTGGTGCCGGTGCGTACGACCGTCGCCTTCCTGGTGGAACGCTGGGCCGACGAACACGCGGCCACCGCGGTCGGTGACCGCCGGACCACCGCCCAGGCCCTGGCCCGAGCCGCCCTCGTCGCCCACCGCCCCGGCTGCGCACTGAACTTCTCCGACCGCGCAGTCACCCGCCGCGTAGCCGCCCTCCAGACGGCCCCGCCACCCCACCTGCGCCCGATCGCCGCGGCGGTACTGACCCTCGGAATCCTCCCCGCCCTCGGCGCGGCGGACGCGACGGGGGATCTGCTGCACCTTCTGGGGAGTGTGCTGACGTAAGACGGGGGCCTGCCCGCGCCGAGGGCGGGCGGGCGCCGGCCTGGACTGGCCGGGCGGGCCGGGCGGCTGCCCTGGGGCTGAGGGCGGTGGCGCTCGCGTGGGTCGTACGGGGTGGGGGCTTGCAGGCGAAGGGGGGGGGGCGGCGCGGGCCGATTCGAGTGGTGGCGCTCGCGGGACTGGATGGAGGGCGCGCGGTTGCCTTGGGTGGACGGGGCGGGCGGCTGCCCTGAGGCTGATGGCGGAGTCGTGCTCGCCTGGACGGGACGGGGGCGGGCGCTTGTAGCAGGCAACCGGGGCTGCGCCGGTCGATCGGGGTGCTGGTTCACACCTGGGCGGGACGCGGGCACGTGCTTGCCCGACCGGACGGGGGTGCGGCGCTTCCGCAGGCGGGTGCCGGTCGACGGGGGCGGTAGCGCTCGCCCGGGCTGGACCGGAGCAGGCGCTTGCCTGGAGTGGACGGGAGCAGGCACCTACCCGGTCCGGGCGGTCGTGCGGCGCTTCCAACAGGCGAAAGAGGCGGTGCCGGCCGACGGGGGCGGTAGCCCCTCGCCCAGACCGGGCAGGGGCAGGCGCTTGCCCGGAGTGGACGCGGCGGGAGCTGCCCGCGCGGACAGCGCGCGGGACCTGCCCGGCGCGGTGCCCGGTATGGCCGGCGCGCGGGACCTGCCCGGTATGGACAGCGGGAGCCGGCCGGCAGGGACAGCGGATGCGAGCTGCCCATCACGGACAGCGGCCGCGAGCTGGTCGGTCAGGAAAACGTGTGCGAGTCCCGTCATCCGGGCCGCCCCGCTCCCGCCTCAGCGCACCCCGGCCGTCGACCTCCGCGCCCCCGCCGCCACTCCCAGCGCCAGGCACCCCGACACCACCGCCAACGCCCCGAACCCATACGTCAGGGTCGCTGCGGCCGCCACCCCCGCCACCAGCAACGGGCCGCCCGCATCGCCCAGTTCGCGGCCGAGTTCCGCCGCGCCCATCGTCTGCCCGAGCCGTTCCTGCGGGGTCGTCGAGGCCAGGGTCGCGAAGCCCAGCGGGGTGATCAGGCCCGTGCCGGTGCCGATGAGGGCGGCGGCGAGCAGGACGCCGGTGAGGCCGGGGAGCATCGCGCAGGCCAGGCCGGCCGCCGCGAGCAGCAGACCGGCGGTGAGGCCGGTGCGCGCGCTGAGCCGCCCCGCGTCCAAGGCCCGCCCGGCACGCGGCTGTACGACCGCCGCGCACCCCGCCAGCACCGACACCGCGGCGCCCGTCGCCACCGTCCCGAGCCCCGCCACCGCACCGGACACCGGCAGAAAGCCCACCCCGGCCGAAAGCGCCGCCGTGGCCCCGGCGAGCGCGGACGTCGGCACGAGAAACGCCGGGTCCGTCAGCTGTCGCGCAAGATCCAGCAGGGTCTGCCGGGCTCGGGGGAGCGGCGCCACGACGGGTACGGCGACCAGCGCCCACACCGCGACGGCGGCCCCGAGCACCGCCAGTACGGCGAACAGCAGCCGCAGCCCGCCCGCCCACACCAGCACCCCGCCGAGCAGCGGTCCCAGCGTGTAGCCGATGGACTTGTAGAAGCCGTAACTCCCGAAGACCCGCCCGTGTTTGGCCGCCGGATTGAGCCGGGCCACCAGCGCCGACGCGGCCGGCGAGAACGCGGACGCCGCCGCCCCCTGCCCGAGCCGCGCGGCCCACAGCCACCCCGGGCTGTCCGCGACCACGTACACGGCGGACGCGGCGGCGAACGCCACCAGCCCGCCCAGCAGCACCGGCCGCGCCCCCACCCGGTCGGCCACCGTGCCGAACACCGGCTTCAGCACGACCTCCGCACCGTCGTAAAGCGCCAGCAGACCGCCCAGCACGAGCAGCGAGGTGACCGCGCCCTTCCCGGCACCCCCGAGGTTCGCGGCGATTCCGTGCGCCCCGAACGCGGTGGTGAACCCCGCCGCGTACAGCGGCCACATCGGTCGCTGCCGTCCACGGTCCATGCAGGGCAGCGTACCCATCTGGTACGACAGACGAGGAGACGGTGATCCGGACCGCTCCAGCCCACACCACCTTGATGTCGGATTCTCGCCAGCCCCGGCTCCGTCCCTCGCCGATGCTGGACGCATGCAGAACGGGATGCACACCGACCGAGAGCGCTGCGTACGCGCCGTCCAGTCCAAGGACGCCCGCTTCGACGGATGGTTCTTCACGGCGGTCCTGACCACCCGCATCTACTGCCGGCCCAGCTGCCCGGTCGTACCGCCCAAACCCGAGAACATGACCTTCTACCCGAGCGCGGCCGCCTGCCAGCAGGCCGGATTCCGGGCCTGCAAGCGCTGCCGCCCCGACACCAGCCCCGGCTCCCCGGAGTGGAACCAGCGCGCCGACCTCGTGGCCCGCGCCATGCGCCTGATCGCCGACGGTGTCGTGGACCGCGACGGCGTCCCCGGCCTCGCCGCCCGCCTCGGCTACAGCACCCGCCAGATCGAACGCCAGCTGCTCGCCGAACTCGGCGCCGGCCCCCTGGCCCTGGCCCGCGCCCAACGCGCCCAGACGGCCCGCCTGTTGGTCGAGACGACAGCCCTGCCCATGGCGGAGATCGCCTTCGCCGCCGGCTTCTCCTCGATCCGCACCTTCAACGACACCGTGCGCGAGGTCTTCGCGCTCTCCCCGAGCGAGCTGCGGTCGAGGCTGCCGAAGAGGAACGCCCCCGCGGCCCCCGGCGCCCTCACCCTCCGCCTCCCCTTCCGCGCCCCGCTCAACCCGGACAACCTCTTCGGCCACCTCGCGGCAACCGCCGTCCCGGGTGTGGAGGAGTGGTGCGACGGCGCCTACCGCCGCACCCTCCGCCTCCCCTACGGCCACGGCATCGCGACCCTGGCCCCCGAACCCGACCACATCGCGTGCCGCCTCACCCTCAGCGACCTGCGCGACCTGCCTGTCGCCATCAGCCGCTGCCGCCGCATGCTCGACCTGGACGCCGACCCGGTCGCGATCGACGACCAGCTCCGCACGGACCCGCTGCTCGCGCCGCTGGTGGACAAGGCCCCCGGCCGGCGCGTCCCGCGCACGGTCGACGAGGCGGAGTTCGCCGTACGCGCCGTACTCGGCCAGCAGGTCTCCACGGCCGCCGCCCGCACCCACGCCTCCCGCCTGGTCACGGCACACGGCGACCCGATCGACGACCCCGAGGGCGGTCTCACCCATCTCTTCCCCACCCCCGAGGCGCTCGCCGCCCTCGACCCCGAGTCCCTGGCCATGCCCCGCACCCGCCGCACCACCTTCACCACTCTGGTACGGCAACTCGCCGACGGAACAGTCCACTTGGGACCGGAGAGCGACTGGCCCGAAACCCGCGCCCAGCTCCTCGCCCTCCCCGGTTTCGGCCCCTGGACCGTCGACGTCATCGCCATGCGCGCCCTCGGCGACCCCGACGCCTTCCTCCCCACCGACCTCGGCATCCGCCGCGCCGCACAGGAACTGGGCCTCCCGTCCACCCCGTCGGCCCTCACCGCCCGCGCCGCGGCCTGGCGCCCCTGGCGGGCGTACGCGGTCCAGTACCTGTGGGCGACCGACAGCCACCCGATCAACTTCCTGCCCCTGAAAGGACGTTCGCGATGAGCCCCGTGAAGCACCACACCGTGATCGACAGCCCGTACGGCCCCCTCACCCTCGTCGCCGACGACGGCGTCCTGTGCGGCCTCTACATGACCGAGCAGCGCCACCGTCCACCGGAGGAGTCCTTCGGCGCACGGGACGAGACCCTGTTCGCCGAGGCAGAGGAACAACTGGAGGCCTATTTCTCAGGCGACTTGAAGGAGTTCACTCTCGAACTCCACCTGAACGGGACCCCGTTCCAGCGCACGGTGTGGGACCAGCTCCGCGAGATCCCGTACGGCGAGACCCGCTCCTACGGCGAACTGGCCGCGGCCCTCGGCAACCCGTCCGCCTCGCGGGCCGTCGGCCTCGCCAACGGCAAGAACCCGATCGGCATCATCGTCCCCTGCCATCGAGTCGTCGGTGCCAACGGCAGCCTGACGGGCTACGGCGGCGGCCTGGACCGGAAGCGACGACTGCTCGACTTCGAGTGCGGAGCCGCCCTGTTCGGGCACGGTCACCCTGAGCAGGTATGACCCTGACCCCGAATCAGATGTCAGGGTGAGGTGGGGGGTTGCTCGGGGACGCTCCTGATGAACGGGGCGGCCGGGGCGCATGAGACTCGTGGTCGGGCCGGGCGTTCGCCGGTCCGACCGTCACCCTTGGGAGAGTCCTGCCGTGAACCGCTCCGTGCGTCGCCCTCGTTGGTCCACCGTGGCAGCCGCCGGCGCCGTGCTGGCCGCCCTGGCCGTGAGCGTGGCCGCCCCAGCCTCCGCCGCGACACCCGCCGCGGCGCCCGCGGCCGCGACGACCGGCACGCCGCTGCCCGCGCTCGACCCGGTCGAACTCAGGGCGGCCATCGGCGGTCTGCCCAGCGCGGATGTCACCGGCGCGCTGCTGCGGATCACCGGCAGCGCCGGCCACTGGTCGGGCACCTCGGGCGTGGGCAACCTGGAAACGGGCCAGGGCGTCCCGCGCAACGGGCACGTCCGGATCGGCAGCATCTCCAAGGTCTTCACCGCGACCGTCGTGCTCCAACTCGCCGCCGAGCACCGGATCGACCTGGACACACCCGTGCAGCACTATCTGCCGGGCGTCCTGCCCGCCGAGCTGCCGCCGGTCACGGTGGGGCAGCTGCTCAACCACACCAGCGGTCTGCCGCGCACGGCCGGCAGCCCGGACTTCGGCGACGGCAGCCCCGAGTGGTTCGCCGCCAACCGTCTGAAGAGCTTCAGCCCGCAGCAGGTGATCGACCTGATGGCCGGCCGGCCGATGCAGTTCGCGCCGGGCACCGCGCAGCAGTACAACGGCCTGAACTACTACGTCGCCGGTGTGCTGATCGAGAAGATCACCGGGCACACCTTCGCCCACGAGGTGCAGTCCCGGATCACCCGTCCCCTCGGCCTGCACGACACCTATGTCCCCGACGCGGACGCCCCGACCCTGCCAGGCCCGCATTCGCACGGCTACCTGATGGTCACGTCCGCGGACGGCGCCAGGCATCCGGTGGACGTCACCGAGCAGAGCCCCTGGCCCTGGGCCGAGGGCGGCATGATCTCCACCCCCGCCGACCTCGACCGCTTCATCACCGGGCTGTTCCGCGGCCGTCTCCTTCCGCCGGCCCAGCAGGCCGAGCTCTTCGCGGTTCCCGACGTCCCCAGCCACCACAGCAGCCAGTGCCGCACCCAGGCGGACGCCGGCCGGGCCTGCATGACCATGGGCCTGATGCGGGTCAAGGCCTCCAACGGCGTCGTGGTCTGGGGCAAGACCGGCTCCCGCCCCGGCTACACCAGCGGCGTCTTCGCCACCAGCGACCTCTCCCGCAAGATCGTCTACTCCCTCGACCCCAACAACCTCGACGGCACCGAGATGCGCTACATCCAGAAGATCGCCGCAGCCACCTTCGGCACCATCGTCCCGGCCACGAGCTGACACGGCGTCCGTCGTAGCCGCGCCGCACGGCGGTCCGTGCCTCAGCTGTGGCTCTCCGCGGTCAGCCGGCCCAGGAGTTCGGGCAGCGTGGTGCCGATGGGTTCGTGGATCACCTCGTCGGCCCGGTCGTCGTACGGCGTCGCCTCGGCGTTGACGATGACGAGCCGGGCGCCGTGGTCGGCGGCGACACCGGCGAGCCCCGCCGCGGGCTGCACCTGCAGGCTGGTGCCGACGGCGATGAACACGGAACAGGCCTTGGTGATGGCGAGAGCCTCACCGAGGACCACCGGGTCGAGCCGTTCGCCGAACATCACGGTCGCCGACTTGAGAATGCCCCCGCACTCCAGGCACGCCGGGTCCTCCTCCCCGGCCTCGACCCGGGCGAGAGCGTCCTCCATCGGCCCGCGCGCATGACACCCGGTGCACACGAAACTCCGCGCGGAGCCGTGCAGTTCGAGCACCTTGCGGGCGGGCATGCCGGCGAGCTGATGCAGCCCGTCGACGTTCTGCGTGATGACCCGCACGGGCACCCCGGACCGCTCCAGCTCCGCCACCGCCCGGTGCGCGGCGTTGGGCTCGGCCATCAGCGTGCGGTTCTTGCGCCGCATCTGCCAGGACCGCCGCCGGATCTCCGGATCGCCCATGTAGTACTCGTACGTGACGAGCTTCTCGGCCCCGGGATCCTTCCGCCACAGACCGTTGGGACCGCGGTAGTCGGGGATCCCGGAGTCCGTCGAGATACCGGCACCACTGAGGATCGCGACAAGGGGCTTGCTCATGGCACCGAGGGTAGGACGGGGGGCCGGGTGGGGCGAACGGATATTCGTGCGCGCTCTCCGGTGCTAGGTTCCGACCATGGCCAAGGTCACCGTCTCGCTCGATGCCGAACTCGTCGTGGAAGTCATGGTCCTCGCGGGCGTCGGCAGCCCGCAGGACGCCGTCGAACTCGTCGTCCGTGACTACATCGAGCGCGGCCACCGGACCGAGGCCCGGGTCGCCGCGCGGGACGAGGGTCTGCGGGAGGTGGACGTCAAGCCCCGTGATCCCGAGGGGTGAGTCGATGCCCGGTCACGACACCCGCTGCCCGTTCTCCAGCTCGGCCGTGCCCGAACCCTCCGCCAGGACGTCCAGGGCGACCCGGACGCGGTGGCCGAGGGTGCCCAGCAGATAGTCGTCGAGCTCCTCGCGGGGGACGAGGCGCCAGGACAGCAGCTCCTCCTCCTGCAGGCGGATCGCCTTGAGGTCGTCCTCGCCGAGGACACCACCGTCGTACAGATAGGCCACCAGCGGCGGCCAGCTCGGCTTGTACACCCAGTCGACCGCGAGCAGCCGGCCCAGTTCGCGGTCGAGACCGATCTCCTCGAGCGTCTCGCGCCGCGCACCCTGGCGCGGGGTCTCGCCGTCGTCGGACTCGATCGTGCCGCCCGGCAGGGCCCAGCCCTCACGGTAGTTGGGCTCGACGAGCAGCACCCGGCCCTCGGCGTCCTGGAAGAGGGCGGCGGCCCCGGCGAGAATCCGGGGCAGGCCGGCGAGGTACGTGGCGAAGTCTGGCGTGGAGGTCATCCAGGAAGGGTAACCAGCTCCACGCTCGGCCCTCGGCTAGATCTCCGCCTCCGCCAGCTGCACCGTCCGCTGCGCCAGCTCGCTGATCCGCACCCCGTCGAAGCCGAACACCGCGCTGCGCACCGTGTCCTCCAGCGGCTCCTTCCACTGCGCCGGAATGGCGTCCGCCCCGGTCAGTACGCCCGCCACCGAGCCGGCCGTCGCCCCGTTGGAGTCGGTGTCCAGGCCGCCGCGGACGGTGAGCGTGATGGTGCGGGTGAAGTCTCCGTCGCCGTACAGAAGCCCAGCGGTGAGTACTGCGGCGTTCGGGATGGTGTGGATCCAGCCGAGCCCGGCGGTTTCCTCGGCGACCGTCGTGAGCGTGTCCTCCCAGGTCATCCGGGTGTCATGGAGGGAGACGACCCGCCGCACGGTACGGGCGAGCCGGCTGCTCGCCGGGATGACGGCCAGTGCCTGGTCGACCGCGTGCCGCACGGTGGGCGCGGTGAAGGCCGCCGCGATCAGCGCCGCCGCCCACATCGCGCCGTACACGCCGTTGCCGGTGTGCGACAGCACCGCGTCCCGGCGGGCCAGGGAGGCGGCGCGGCGCGGCACCCCCGGGCAGGTCCAGCCGTAGATGTCGGCGCGGATCAGGGCGCCGATCCACTCCTGGTACGGGTTGTCGTACGTGGCCGTCAGCGGCGGCTTCAGCCCGTTGGCCAGGTTTCGGTACGTGGCCCGCTCCGCCGTGAAGGTCTGCAGGTACGGCAGCCGCAGCAGCCACAGCTCGCCCACCTGCTCGGTGCTGAAGTCGAAGCCGTGCGTCTCCAGGAGGTCCAGGCCGAGGATCGCATAGTCGACGTCGTCGTCGCGGCAGCTGCCGTGGATACGGCCGCGCACGCACTGGCGCCACTCGGGGCGCAGCTCGAAGCCGTCGCTCTCGTCGGCGGGTTCGGGAAGGTAGTCGGTGAGGGGCAGGGCGGCGGCCTGCCGCAGATAGCGGTCGATACGGTCCCGCGTCCACAGGTCGCCCTGCTCGACCGGCTTGCCGAGCATGTTGCCCGAGATCCGGCCCAGCCAGCCCCCGAGGATGCGGTCCGCGAGCTCGGGCTCAGTGCCCACAGGGGTCATAGCAGAAGGTCTACCCGATTTGGGCGCGGGCTGCGCGGCGTTCGACAAGGGACGCACAGCGGCCGCGCCCTGAAGGGGCGCGGGGCTGTATCGATGTGCGGCTCCGCCGCGTGGGCGCGACCGGCCACGACGGGTCCGAAGACGATCGACGGCCAATCGCGGCGCCCGTGGTGGAGCCGCACACCGGCACATCCCACGGAGCGTCCATGCTCCGGTCACGGAATGACGACCGGGGCCTCCCCCGGTTAAGGTCGCAGCGGCGCGACTGGCCTTGACATGCGCGAGGCCCGGAGAGCAAGGGGAAACAGGTGACACAGCGCGTGCTCATCGCCGCGGACAAGTTCAAGGGGTCGTTGACGGCCGTGCAGGTCGCCGAGCGGGTGACGGCCGGGCTGCGCCGGGTCGTACCGGAGCTCGAGGTGGAGTCGCTGCCCGTGGCCGACGGCGGCGACGGGACCGTGGACGCGGCGGTCGCGGCCGGTTTCGAGCGGCGCGAGGTGCGCGTCGCGGGGCCGCTGGGAGACGAGGTGACGGCGGCCTTCGCACTGCGCGCGGGCACGGCGGTCGTGGAGATGGCCGAGGCGAGTGGGCTGCAGCGACTGCCGGCGGGCGTCTTCGCGCCGCTCACGGCCTCGACGTACGGCTCCGGCGAGCTGCTGCGGGCCGCGCTGGACGCGGGTGCGCGCACCATCGTCTTCGGCGTCGGCGGCAGCGCGACCACCGACGGCGGCGCCGGGATGCTGTCCGCGCTGGGGGCACGGTTCCTGGACGCGGACGGGGAGCCGGTTCCCCCGGGCGGCGGCGGACTGAGCGAGCTCGCCTCCGCCGACCTGTCCGGCCTGGACCCGCGCCTCGCCTCCGTCGAACTGGTCCTGGCGAGCGACGTCGACAACCCGCTGACCGGCCCGAAGGGCGCACCGGCCGTCTACGGCCCGCAGAAGGGCGCCTCCCCGGACGACGTGGAGACACTGGACACGGCGCTGGCGCACTACGCGAAGGTGCTGGAGGAAGCGGTCGGCGCGAAGGCGGCGGAATGCGCCGCGTCCCCGGGTGCGGGCGCGGCGGGCGGCATCGGCTACGGCGCCCTGCTCCTCGGCGCACGTTTCCGCCCCGGCATCGAGGTGATGCTGGACGTGCTCGGCTTCGAGCCGGCGCTGCAGTGGGCGGACCTGGTGATCACCGGCGAGGGTTCCCTGGACGAGCAGACCCTGCACGGCAAGGCGCCGGCGGGGGTGGCCGCCGCCGCACGCGCCGCGGACAAGGAGGTCGTCGCCGTGTGCGGCCGTCTGGCGCTGCCGCCGGACGCGCTGGGGCGGGCGGGGATCCGGCGGGCGTACCCGCTGACCTCCGTGGAGCCGGACGTGGCGAAGTGCATCGCGGACGCGGGGCCGATCCTTGAGCGGGTGGCTGAACAGATCGGGCGGGACTTCCTGACCTGAGACCGGGCTTGATCTTTCGGCCCGTCCGGCGTTTGAGGACGAGGCCGTTGAGGCCGAAGCGGGGGTCCGGGGGCGGCAGCCCCCCAGAGGGCGCCCATACGAAGGGCCCCGAACCAATGGTTCGGGGCCCTTCGCCGTCGTACGAGCGCCGCTACGGCAACTGCGCCGCCCGCGCCTCACGCCGGTTGTCACGGAAGTTGTTCACCCGGCGAGCCGTGGCGAACAGCGGAATCACCGCACCGGTGACCAGCTGGAGCGCGCACCCCGTCTGGAGGAGCAGCTGGCCGCTCGGGGCGTCGAACGCCCAGGCCGCCAGCAGGCCCATGGAGACGACGATCCAGGACAGCATCGCCACCGCGAGCCGGCCCCGCGGCTTCGGGTACTCGACCCGGCTCACCATCAGCCAGGCCGTGCCCAGGATCGCCAGGAGGGTCGCCACGAAGGGCAGCTCCAGAAGGACGATCGAGACGACCGTCAGCGCGCCGAACGGCGAGGGCATGCCCTGGAACATGCCGTTCGGGACGGTCACGCAGGAGAATCTCGCCAGGCGCAGTACCACGGCCAGGAGCACCACGATTGCCCCGACCGCGGCCACCCGCTGATGCGCGTCGTCCGCGACCATGCCGTAGACGAGGACGAAGTACGCCGGCGCCAGACCGAAGCTGATCAGGTCCGAGAGGTTGTCCAGCTCCGCGCCCATGGGGGAGGAGCGCAGCTTGCGCGCGACCAGGCCGTCGAACAGGTCGAAGACCGCCGCGCACAGCATCAGGATGACCGCCGTGGCCGCGCTGTGGCGGGCCATGCCGGTCTCCTGGTCGCCGGTGAGGTGCGGGATCAGGATGCCGGTGGTGGTGAAGTACACCGCCATGAAGCCGCACGTGGCGTTGCCGAGGGTGAGGGTGTCCGCTATTGAGAGGCGGAGAGAGAGGGGCATCTCCTCCTCTTCGTCCACCTCGTCGGCCTCGGGCACCCAGCCCGCCTGGGTATCAGGATCAATCACGGTCAATGCGAGTCACCCCAGCCACGGTCTTCTGGCCGACCTCGACCGCGACGTCCACGCCCTCGGGCAGGTAGATGTCGACACGCGAGCCGAAGCGGATCAGACCGATGCGGTCACCCTGCTCGACCTTGGTCCCCTGCGGGATGTACGGCACGATGCGGCGGGCCACCGCGCCGGCGATCTGGATCATCTCGATGTCGCCGAGTTCGGTGTCGAAGTGCCAGACTACGCGCTCGTTGTTCTCGCTCTCCTTGTTGAACGCCGGAACGAACCCGCCGGGGATGTGCTCGACCGACGTCACCTCGCCGGAGAGCGGCGCGCGGTTGACGTGGACGTTGAGCGGGCTCATGAAGATCGCGACGCGGGTACGGCCGTCCTTCCACGGCATGATGCTCTGCACCACACCGTCGGCGGGCGAGATGACCCGGCCCGGGGCGATCTCGCGCTCGGGGTCGCGGAAGAACCACAGCATGCCCGCCGCGAGAGCGGTGGCGGGCACCGCCACGGCCTTGGCGACGCCGGAGCGGCGCGCACGGGCCAGGCTGAGGGCTGCGGTGGCGACGGTCGGCAGAAGCCACGGCGATGCTCCGCGCGCGAGGCGTACGCCGGCCCGGCTGTCGCGTGGTGCAGAGGTTTGGCTGTGGGGCATGGATGACCTTCGTAGCGGATGATGCCGCGCAGTAACAGGGGACGGCGGCTTTCCCGGGATGGTACCGGTCGCGGGCCGCAACTGGGCAAGCCAGGAAGCCGAGTCGGCGGCTGAAGAGTGCTGACGGGGTGTGATCTTCTTCTCCAAGAAAACACCCCGTATCCGGACATCTAGCCCTGGAACCGATACTCTTCGAGCAGCCTGCGACCGATGATCATTTTTTGGATCTCGGCTGTACCTTCACCGATCAGCAACATCGGGGCCTCACGGTAGAGGCGCTCGATCTCGTACTCCTTGGAGAAGCCGTAGCCGCCGTGGATCCGGAAGGCGTCCTCCACGACCTCCTTGCAGTACTCGGAGGCGAGGTACTTCGCCATGCCGGCCTCAAGGTCGTTTCGTTCTCCGGAGTCCTTTTTGCGTGCCGCGTTGACCATCATGGCATGCGCGGCCTCGACCTTGGTAGCCATCTCGGCCAGCTTGAACTGAATGGCCTGGTGCTGGGCGATCGCCTTGCCGAAGGTGTGGCGCTGCTGGGCGTACTGGATGCCGAGCTCGAAGGCACGCTGAGCGACGCCGCAGCCACGCGCCGCCACGTTCACACGGCCGACCTCCACGCCGTCCATCATTTGGTAAAAACCCCGGCCGGTCTCGCCGCCGAGCACGCGGTTGGCCGGAATCCGCAGGCCATCCATGATCAGCTCGGTGGTGTCGACGCCCTTGTAGCCCATCTTGTCGATCTTCCCCGGGATGGTGAGGCCGGGGCGGACCTCTCCGAAGCCGGGCTCCTTCTCGACCAGGAAGGTCGTCATCGACTTGTGGGGCGCGGTGCCCTCGGGGTGTCCTTCATCACTTCGGACCAGTACGGCGACCAGAGATGACGTTCCGCCGTTCGTCAGCCACATCTTCTGGCCGTTGAGGACGTACTCGTCGCCGTCCTTGACCGCCTTGGAGGTGATGGCGGACACGTCCGAGCCGAGGCCCGGCTCCGACATCGAGAAGGCGCCGCGGATGTCGCCGGCCGCCATGCGCGGCAGGAAGTGGTCCTTCTGCTCCTGCGTGCCGTGCTGCTTGAGCATGTACGCCACGATGAAGTGCGTGTTGATGATGCCGGACACCGACATCCAGCCGCGGGCGATCTCCTCGACGCACAGGGCGTAGGTGAGGAGCGACTCGCCCAGGCCCCCGTACTCCTCGGGGATCATCAGGCCGAACAGGCCGAGTTCCCTGAGGCCGTCGACGATCTGCTGCGGGTACTCGTCGCGGTGCTCCAGCTCGGTGGCGACCGGGATGATCTCCTTGTCCACGAAGTCGCGGACGGTGGAGAGGATCTCCTGCTGGATGTCGGTCAGACCGGCGGTCTGGGCGAGACGGGCCATGGCTTACTTCTCCTGCTGCTTGAGCTCGGGGCGGCCCGGCTGCTCGCCGCCGCGCTCCTTGATGTAGGTCTCGGTGGGGACCATGACCTTGCGGCGGAACACGCAGACCAGCGTGCCGTCCTGCTTGTAGCCCTTGGTCTCGACGTAGACGATGCCGCGGTCGTTCTTCGACTTCGACGGCGTCTTGTCGAGGACGGTCGTCTCGCCGTAGATCGTGTCGCCGTGGAAGGTCGGCGCCACGTGCCGCAGGGACTCGATCTCCAGGTTGGCGATCGCCTTGCCCGACACGTCCGGCACGGACATGCCCAGCAGCAGCGAGTAGATGTAGTTGCCTACGACGACGTTCTTGCCGAAGTCCGTCGTGTTCTCCGCATAGTTGACGTCCATGTGGAGCGGGTGGTGGTTCATGGTGAGGAGACAGAAGAGGTGGTCGTCGTACTCCGTGACCGTCTTCCCGGGCCAGTGCTTGTAGACCGCCCCGACCTCGAACTCCTCGTAGGTGCGTCCGAACTGCATCGCGCTCAGGCCTCCGGGATCTCGAACTTCGACGTGCGCTGCATGCCCGCGGCACGCCCCTTGCCGGAGATGACGAGCGCCATCTTGCGGCTGGCCTCGTCGATCATCTCGTCGCCGAGCATCGCGGAGCCCTTCTTGCCGCCCGCCTCGGACGTGTAGTAGTCGTACGCGTCCAGGATCAGCTCGGCGTGGTCGTAGTCCTCCTGGGACGGCGAGAAGATCTCGTTGGACGCCTCGACCTGGCCCGGGTGCAGCACCCACTTGCCGTCGAAGCCGAGCGCGGCGGCGCGCTGGGCGACCTCGCGGTAGCCGTCGATGTTGCGGATCTGGAGGTAGGGGCCGTCGATCGCCTGGAGGTTGTTGGCGCGGGCGGCCATCAGGATCTTCATCAGGATGTAGTGGTAGGCGTCCGCCGGGTAGCCGGGCGGCTGCTCGCCCACGACCAGCGACTTCATGTTGATCGACGCCATGAAGTCGGCCGGGCCGAAGATGATCGTCTCGACGCGCTGGGAGGCCGTCGCGATCTCGTTGACGTTGTTGAGGCCCTGGGCGTTCTCGATCTGCGCCTCGATGCCGATCTTGCCGACCTCGAAGCCCATGGTCTTCTCGATCTGCGTCAGCAGGAGGTCGAGGGCGACGATCTGCTGGGCCGTCTGCACCTTCGGCAGCATGATGCAGTCGAGGTTCTGGCCGGCCCCCTCGACGACCGTGACGACGTCGCGGTACGTCCACTCGGTCGTCCAGTCGTTGACGCGCACGACCCTCGTCTTGCCGGTCCAGTCGCCCTCGTTGAGGAACTTGACGATGGTGTGCCGCGCCTCGGGCTTGGCGAGCGGGGCGCACGCGTCCTCGAGGTCGAGGAAGACCTGGTCGGCGGGGAGGCCCTGCGCCTTCTCCAGGAAGCGGGGGTTGCTCCCGGGGACCGCGAGGCAGGAGCGTCGCGGACGCAGACGGTTGACGGGCGTGGTCATGCGGGGACCTCCAGGGGGTCGAGCTTGTTCGCTGTCCGGATCTCGTCGACGATGCGGCCGATGATCCCGGTGATGTCGAAGTCCTTCGGGGTGAAGACCGCGGCCACTCCGGCGGCCCGCAGCTGTTCGGCGTCGCCATTGGGGATGATGCCACCGGCGATCACCGGTATATCTGTGGCACCGGCCACACGGAGTCGTTCCAGCACGTCGGGGACCAGCTGGGCGTGCGAGCCGGAGAGGATGGACAGCCCGACCGCGTGCACGTCCTCGGCGAGGGCCGCGTCCACGATCTGCTCGGGCGTCAGACGGATGCCCTGGTAGACCACCTCGAAGCCGGCGTCACGGGCCCGCACGGCGATCTGCTCGGCGCCGTTGGAGTGCCCGTCCAGGCCGGGCTTGCCGACCAGGAAGCGCAGCTTGCCGACGCCGAGGTCGCGGGCGGTGGCGTCCACCCTGCGGCGCACCTCACTCAGTGCCGAACCCTCCGCCGCGGCGACCGCGACCGGCGCCGACGACACGCCCGTGGGAGCCCGGAACTCGCCGAACACCTCGCGCAGGGCCCCGGCCCACTCACCGGTGGTGACGCCCGCGCGGGCGCACTCCAGGGTGGCCTCCATGAGGTTGTCGGTGCCCTTGGCGGCCTCCTTCAGCTTCTCCAGCGCCTTGCACGGGCGCGGGTGGTTGAAGGGCGGCTGGTAGCGGGTGTCACGCCAGTGCTGCAGGGACGCGATGACACGGGCCTCGACAGCCGGATCGACCGTCTGGATGGCTGTGTCGAGATCTGCGGTCAGCGGATTGGGTTCGGTCGTCTCGAAGATGTTGACGCCGACGATCTTCTCCTGACCGGACTCGATACGGGCCCTGCGCTCGGCGTGCGAGGAGACGAGCTGCGACTTCAGGTAGCCGGACTCGACGGCGGCCATCGCGCCGCCCATCTCCTGGATCCGCTCGATCTCGGCGAGGGACTCCTCGACCAGCTTCGCGACCTTCGCCTCGATGACGTGCGAGCCCTCGAAGATGTCCTCGTACTCCAGCAGGTCGCTCTCGTGCGCCAGGACCTGCTGGATGCGCAGGGACCACTGCTGGTCCCAGGGGCGGGGCAGGCCGAGGGCCTCGTTCCAGGCCGGCAGCTGCACGGCACGCGCGCGTGCGTCCTTGGAGAGGGTCACGGCCAGCATCTCCAGCACGATCCGCTGGACGTTGTTCTCCGGCTGCGCCTCGGTCAGACCCAGCGAGTTGACCTGGACGCCGTAGCGGAAACGGCGGTGCTTGGGGTTCTGGATCCCGTAGCGCTCAAGCGTGATCTTGTCCCAGATCCGCCCGAAGGCGCGCATCTTGCACATCTCCTCGATGAACCGGACGCCGGCGTTCACGAAGAAGGAGATGCGGCCGACGACGTCGCCCATGCGCTCCTGCGGCACCTGACCGGAGTCCCGGACGGCGTCCAGGACCGCGATCGCCGTGGACATCGCGTACGCGATCTCCTGGACCGGTGTGGCGCCCGCCTCCTGCAGGTGGTAGCTGCAGATGTTGATCGGGTTCCACTTCGGCATGTGGGAGACCGTGTACGCGATCATGTCCGTCGTCAGACGGAGGCTCGGCCCCGGCGGGAAGACGTGCGTGCCGCGGGACAGGTACTCCTTGACGATGTCGTTCTGGGTCGTGCCCTGGAGCCTGGTGATGTCCGCACCCTGCTCCTCGGCGACGACCTGGTAGAGCGCCAGCAGCCACATGGCGGTGGCGTTGATCGTCATCGAGGTGTTCATCTGCTCCAGGGGGATGTCCTGGAACAGCCGGCGCATGTCACCGAGGTGCGCGACCGGCACACCGACCCGGCCGACCTCGCCGCGGGCGAGGATGTGGTCGGAGTCGTAGCCGGTCTGCGTGGGCAGGTCGAACGCGACCGACAGGCCCGTCTGACCCTTGGCGAGGTTGCGCCGGTACAGCTCGTTGGACGCCTCGGCCGTGGAGTGACCGGCGTACGTGCGCATGAGCCACGGCCGGTCCTTCTCCCGCACGCCTTCGGCGGGCTGACGCTCAGTCATCTATGACCCCGGGTGTCTCAGATGTTGCGGAAGCGGTTGATGGCGTCGATGTGCTGGGCGCGCATCTCCTCGTCGCGCACGCCGAGGCCCTCCTCGGGGGCGAGGCACAGCACGCCGACCTTGCCCTGGTGGAGGTTGCGGTGCACGTCGTACGCGGCCTGCCCGGTCTCCTCCAGGGAGTAGGTCTTCGACAGCGTGGGGTGGATCTTGCCCTTCGCGATGAGCCGGTTGGCCTCCCAGGCCTCGCGGTAGTTGGCGAAGTGCGAGCCGATGATCCGCTTCAGGGACATCCACAGGTAGCGGTTGTCGTACTCGTGCATGTAGCCCGAGGTCGAGGCGCAGGTGGTGATGGTGCCGCCCTTGCGGGTGACGAACACGGAGGCGCCGAAGGTCTCGCGGCCGGGGTGCTCGAAGACGATGTCGATGTCCTCGCCGCCGGTCAGTTCGCGGATGCGCTTGCCGAAGCGCTTCCACTCCTTCGGGTCCTGGGTGTTCTCGTCCTTCCAGAACTTGTAGCCCTCGGCGTTGCGGTCGATGATCGCCTCGGCGCCCATCGAGCGGCAGATCTCCGCCTTCTGCGGGCTGGAGACGACACAGATCGGGTTGGCGCCGCCGGCCAGCGCGAACTGGGTGGCGTACGAGCCGAGGCCGCCGCTCGCACCCCAGATCAGGACGTTGTCGCCCTGCTTCATGCCGGCGCCGTTGCGGGAGACCAGCTGGCGGTAGGCGGTCGAGTTGACCAGGCCCGGGGCGGCGGCCTCCTCCCAGCTGAGGTGGTCCGGCTTCGGCATCAGCTGGTTGGACTTGACGAGTGCGATCTCGGCGAGGCCGCCGAAGTTCGTCTCGAAGCCCCAGATGCGCTGCTCGGGGTCGAGCATCGTGTCGTTGTGGCCGTCCGACGACTCGAGTTCGACGGACAGACAGTGCGCGACGACCTCGTCACCGGGCTTCCAGGCGTTGACGCCCGGGCCGGTGCGCAGGACGACGCCCGCGAGGTCGGAGCCGATGATGTGGTACGGCAGGTCGTGGCGCTTGGTCAGCTCCGACAGCCTGCCGTAGCGCTCCAGGAACCCGAAGGTCGACAGGGGCTCGAAGATCGAGGTCCACACGGAGTTGTAGTTGACCGAGGAGGCCATGACGGCCACCAGGGCCTCGCCCGGGCCGAGCTCCGGCAGCGGAACCTCGTCCAGGTGGATCGACTTGCGCGGGTCCTTGTCGCGGGTCTCCAGGCCCGCGAACATCTCCGTCTCGTCCTTGTGCACGGTGATCGCGCGGTACGACTCGGGGAGCGGCAGGGCGGCGAAGTCGGCCGGCGTCGAGTCCGGCGACTGGATCGCGTCCAGGATGTCCTTGGTGGTCACGGTGTTGCCTCCGGCGATACGCGTCCTGAGGGAGGGACGCTGAGGGTTACGTCGGTGCTGCTGAGGGTTTTTCGAGAAGGGCCGTCGGTTCGGCGGTGGTGCTGTTCGGCAGCGCTTTGTGGCGCGGGAGGTTGCCTGTGACGCAGGCGTCCGGGCGCGCAAGCCATGGGCTTGAGGGGACAGCCGACGTGCGCTAGGTCTCTGCACGCCGGCCGCCCGGACTCCTTCAACGTATGACACCGCGTGTCACCTTGCAAGGCACTGAGTGCCAGAGATTGCTCTCAGGTGAAATCTTTACGTAACAAATGAGCGATGATCGATCGAACGGGCGCTGAAAGCTGTTGGAAAAGGGCCCCTGACATGCCAAAACGGCCACCCCGGAGGGTGGCCGTCATCACAAAGGGGGAGCGGTCTCAGCGTTCCTTGAGCGCCTGCTCGATGGTCCGCATGACCTCGTCCAGCGGGGCGTCGGTGCGGGCGACGGTGACCAGGACCTCGCCCTGGGTGGAGACGGCCGCGGGAGCCGGCGGCTTGTTCGCCGGCGTGCTGCGCCCCGCCCCGATGCCCGTCCCGAACGTCTTGCGCACGATCGCGAAGGCGTGGTCGAGCTGTGCCTCCACGTCGCCCTGCCCGCCGGCCCGCAGCCAGCGTCTGAGGACATGGTTGTGGGCGGTGACCACGGCGGACGCGGCGACCTCCGCGAGCAGCGGGTCGTCGTTGGCGTCGTCGTCGTGCGCGTGCTCGTCGAAATGGCCGAGGAGATAGCGGGTGAAGAGGCGTTCGTAGCGCGCGACCGACGCGATCTCCGCCTCGCGCAGGGTGGGCACCTCGCGGGTGAGCTTGTAGCGGGCGACCGAGATCTCCGGCCGCGCCGCGTACATCCGCATGACTTCCTTGATGCCGCGGCACACCGTGTCGAGCGGGTGCTCGTGCGCGGGAGCCGCGTTGAGCACGGCCTCCGCACGGATCAACGTGTCGTCGTGGTCGGGGAAGATCGCCTCTTCCTTGGAGCGGAAGTGGCGGAAGAAGGTGCGGCGCGCGACCCCGGCCGCGGCCGCGATCTCGTCGACGGTGGTCGCCTCGTACCCCTTGGTCGCGAACAGCTCCATCGCCGCGGCCGCCAGTTCGCGGCGCATCTTGAGCCGCTGGGCGGCCGCGCGACTGCCTGCGGCACTTTCCGGCGCGTCGGGCGTAGCTGGTGTACGTGAGGACTTGGCGGGCTGGGACATGACCCGAACGTACTGCATGTGCGCAGCTTGTTGCGCATGTACGGGGATGACCCCGCCCGGTGCGGGCGGGGGTCCACCGGCGGGGCCGAGCAGTCCGCCCCAGTCCGTCTCGCCTCTGAACCAGTCGCCGGCGCCGTCAGCGGCGGGCATATTCGCGGAAGCCACGGCCCGTCTTGCGGCCGAGGCAGCCCGCGGCCACCAGGTGCTCCAGGAGCGGCGCGGGGGCCAGGCCCGGGTCGCGGAACTCGCGGTGCAGGACCTTCTCGATCGCCAGGGAGACGTCGAGCCCGACGACGTCCAGCAGCTCGAAGGGGCCCATCGGGTAGCCGCCGCCCAGCTTCATCGCCGCGTCGATGTCGTCAAGAGACGCATAGTGTTCCTGCACCATCTTGATCGCGTTGTTGAGGTACGGGAAAAGCAGGGCGTTCACGATGAAGCCCGCACGGTCGCCACAGTCGACCGCGTGCTTCTTGATCCGTCCACACACCTCGCGAACCGTCGCGTGGACGTCCTCGGCCGTCAGCACCGTACGGACGACCTCGACCAGCTTCATCGCCGGCGCGGGGTTGAAGAAGTGCATGCCGATCACGTCCTGCGGGCGCGAGGTGGCGCGGGCGCAGGCGACCACGGGCAGCGAGGAGGTCGTGGTGGCCAGGACCGCGCCCGGCTTGCAGACCTTGTCCAGGGCCTGGAACAGCTGCTGCTTGATCTCCAGGTCCTCGGCGACGGCCTCGACGGCCAGGTCGACGTCGGCGAAGGACTCGTAGGAGCCCGCCGCGGTGATCCGGTCCAGGGTCTGTGCGGCCGCCTCCGCGGTCATCCGGCCCTTGTCGACCGAGCGCGAGAGCGACTTGCCGATACGGGCCTTGGCGGCCTGCGCCTTCTCCTCGCTGCGGGCGGCGAGGACGACCTCGTAGCCGGCCTTGGCGAAGACCTCGGCGATGCCGGAGGCCATGGTGCCGGAGCCCGCGACGCCGACCGAGCGGACCTCGCGGCCCTGGGTGAGGGCCGCGCCGTCCAGCGGCGTCAGCGCGTCCCGCACGACCGTGGCGCTGCCGGGAGCCTCGTAGGTGTAGAAGCCGCGGCCGGACTTGCGGCCGGTCAGACCCGCCTCGCTGAGCTGCTTGAGGATCGGGGCGGGGGCGTGCAGCCGGTCGTGGGACTCGGCGTACATGGCCTCCAGGACCGTGCGCGCGGTGTCGACACCGATCAGGTCGAGCAGCGCGAGGGGGCCCATCGGCAGACCGCAGCCGAGCCGCATCGCCGCGTCGATGTCCTCGCGGGAGGCGTACTTCGCCTCGTACATCGCGGCCGCCTGGTTGAGGTAGCCGAACAGCAGCCCGTCGGCGACGAACCCGGGCCGGTCGCCGACCGCGACGGGCTCCTTGCCGAGGTCGAGGGCGAGGTTGGTCACCGCGGTGACGGCGGTCGGCGCGGTGAGGACCGAGGAGACGATCTCGACGAGCTTCATCGCCGGCGCCGGGTTGAAGAAGTGCAGGCCCAGCACGCGCTCCGGGCGGGCAGAGTCGGCCGCCAGGCGGGTCACGGACAGGGCGTTGGTGCCGGTCGCCAGGATCGTCTCCGGACGCACGATGCCGTCGAGCTCGCGGAAGATCTGGTGCTTGATCTCGTACGACTCCGGAGCCACCTCGATGACGAGGTCGGCGTCGGCCGCGGCCTGCAGATCGGTGGAGATGCTCACGCGGGCGAGGACGTCCGCGCGCTCCTGCTCGGTGAGCCGGCCCTTCTCCACGGCACGGGCGGTGGCCGCCTCCAGGGCGGTGACGGCCTTGGCGGCCGCGGCCTCGCTGATGTCGATGCCGACGACCTCGCGGCCGGCCTTGGCGAGGACCTCGGTGATACCGGTGCCCATGGTGCCGAGGCCGACGACGGCAATGGTCGTGAGCGAAGCGGAAGGGGTGTGGGACAGGGGAGTGGCCATCGCGGGACTCCAGGCATGAGGGTGACGACTGGGAGAGCGCCCGGGTGCGCCGAGGGAAGGCCGGCCGAAGCCGACCTGGCGCACCGGGTGCGTGAAGGATTGCGGGTGTTTCCGGGCTGCAAGCGCACACGCCCGGTGCCTGCCGTCGCCGTGGGCGCGCACACGCCTGGAGCGAACGGTGGGTGATTCGACCGGCCCTGTCCCGTGGCCGGGTCGTACTGCGGTACCTGAAGTACCGAACCGACTTGCTCTCACGGCAGCTGCGTCACCAGGCCGCCGTAAGGAATGCGAGTGGGTAACTCGCTCGTCTGAGCTTAACCGGCGGGTAACGAGCGCGCTAGTCCCCGTGTTTGTGATGTACGTCCCCGGAGATCGGCGGCCCCTCTAATCTTCGGTGTCATGGACGAAGAGTTGCGATCACTCACGGAGCGTTTACGGGCGGAGTCGGGGGCGACCGCCGAGTACGACCGTCTCGTCGCCACCGAGGACCCGGACGAGCTGGCGCGGGTGCTCACCGAACCCGGGCAGCCGCTGTGGGCCAGGGAGCTGGCCGCGTTCCGGCTGGGGCTCGCGGGTGACCGGCGTGCCTTCGAGTCCCTCGTCCTGTTTCTCAACCACCGTGATCCGCAGCGCTGCGCCTCCGCCGCCCACGCCCTCGCCCGTCTCGACGATCCGCGCACCGCCCGCGCGGCGGCCGCCCTCGCCACGAACGAACTCCGCGTCGCCTACGCCCTCCACCCGGTCCGGCTCCTTGCCCGGCTGCGCGCCCCCGAGTCCGTGCCCGCGCTGATCACCACCCTGCAGCGCAGGCTCCGCCCGCACGACCCGTACCGCCGGGTGGCGCTCGCCTGTGTGGAGGGCCTCGGCGCCCTGGAGGACGCCCGCGCCAGACCCGTACTCAACGAGGCACTGGCACACCCGGCCCTGGCGGAGGCGGCGGTGCGGGCGCTGGCACGGATCCCGAGACAGAGGTGAGGCCGCGTCAGTCGGTGAGCTCTCTGACGTAGCGGACCTCGGGTACCTGGACTCCGCCCACCTCGAAGGGCTCCTCGATGCCGTCCGGACGGAAGCCGGAGGCCTCGTAGAAGCGGCGCGCGCGGTCGTTCTCCTTGAGGACCCAGAGGTACATGCGGCCGTGCCCGGCGGCCGCGCAGCGAAGCGTGGACTGCCGCAGGAGGGCTCGCCCGGTGCCGCCGCGGTACCGGCCCGGGGCGACATAGAGCGCGTACAACTCGGCGTCGTCCGTGTGTTCTTCGCCGTCCCGGTACGGGCCGTGACAGAGCCAGCCGGTGATCTCCCCGTCCTGCACGGCGACCAGGTCCAGCATGCCGGGGTTGTTCTGAAGGAAATGCATCCGCCGGCGTTCGGTGTTCTCCGGCACGCTCATCGTGTCGAGGTAGGACTGCGGGACGATCCCCCGGTAGGCCGTCTGCCAGCCGCCGACGCGGATCTCCGCCACGCGCTCGCAGTCCGCCAGGGTCATTTCGCGGACCAGGAGCGCGCTCACCCGGCCACCACCGCTGGGGGTACGCCCACGCCTTCGGGCAGTGGGGGAGCCTCGATCTCCGTCAGGAACTCGGGGCGGACGAGGGCGGCAATCTGTACCGCGGAGGCGGCGGCCAGGCAGCGGCGGAGGTTCTCCAAGACCTGGCGGGCCTGGGCCCCGGCGTCACCCTCGCCGACGAGCCTGCCGTCCTCGTCCAGCGCGAGCCGGCCCGCGATCGCGACGAAACGGCCCGTGCCCATGACGACGTGGCTGTACCGCGCGGCGGGGAAGACCCCGTCGGGGGCGGTGATCCTGGTCAGCTCACTCATGCGTCCATCGTGGACCATGGGTCTGACAACGCCTCCGACGGAACCTCACCATCGGGTCGTGCTCAGCCGCGGAAGCCGATCAGCTCGTGCAGCGTGGCGCCGCTGTCGGACCCCGGCGCCGCCTTGGTGCTCATCGGCGCCTTGGTGCTCAGCGGCTTGGGGTCGGGCGTCTTCGGGCACACCGCGTCGATCGGGCCGCCGCCGCGCGGCACCGTGCCGTCGGACAGGTATGCCGCCAGGTACTTGTCCAGGCAGGCGTTCCCGCTCAGCGTGATGCCGTGGTTGCCGCCGCCCTGCTCGACCACGAAGCTGGAGCCCGCCAGCAGACGGTGGACCGTCGCGCCGCCCTCGTACGGGGTCGCCGCGTCGTCGGTCGCCTGGAACAGCAGCACCGGCGGCAGCTTGTCGTTGGCGACGTGCACCGGCTTCAGCGAGTCCGTCGGCCAGAACGCGCACGGCGCGTTGTACCAGGCGTTGCTCCAGGCCATGAACGGCGCCTTGTCGTAGACCGCCCAGTTGTCCTTGCGCCACTGGTTCCAGTCGCGTGGCCAGGAGGCGTCACGGCACTGCACCGAGGCGTAGACGCTGTAGCCGTTGTCCCCGGACGCGTCGACAGCGCCCAAACTCTGGTACGCCTCGACCAGCGGGTCGGATTTCTTGTCGTTCACATACGCCGCGAACGCCGCGGCCAGAGACGGCCAGTAGCCGTTGTAGTAGCCGCCGGGGATGAACGTGTCCTCCAGCTCGGAGGCGCCCACCTTGCCGCCGGCCGGCTTCTTGGCGACCGCCTTGCGCATCGCGTACCACTTGGTCTCGACCTTCGCCGGGTCGGTGCCGAGCTTGTACGTCGAGTCGTACTTGGCGATCCAGGCCATCAGGGCCTTGTGGCGGGCGTCGAAGGCGTAGTCCTGCGCGAGGTTGTCGTCGTACCAGACGCCCGTCGGGTCGACGATCGAGTCCAGGACCAGGTGCTTCACGCGCTGCGGGAAGAGCTTGGCGTACACCGCGCCCAGGTAGGTGCCGTACGAGTAGCCGAAGTAGCTGGTCTGCCGGGCGCCCAGGGCCGCGCGGATCGAGTCCATGTCCTGCACGGCCTGGATGGTGTTGAGGTACGGCAGCAGGCTCGCGTACTTCGTTCCGCAGGCGGCGGCGAAGGACGTGGCGCGGTCGAGGTTGGTCTTCTCCAGGGCCGGTGTGCTCGGCACGGTGTCCGGGCGCACGGGGTTGAAGTGGCCCGGCTCGCAGTCGAGGGCGGGCTTGCTCTTGCCGACCCCGCGCGGGTCGAAGCCGATGACGTCGTACTGGGCCGCGACCGCCTTGGGCAGGGAGTTCGCGACGAATCCGGCGAGCGAGAGGCCGCTGCCGCCCGGACCGCCGGGGTTGACCAGCAGCGGGCCCTGGCTCTTCTGCGCGGTGTGCTTCACACGCGAGAGCGCAAGGGTGATCTGCTTTCCCTGCGGATCCCGGTGGTCGAGCGGCACGTCGAGCGATGCGCACTGGAGCGCCGGATAGTTCGTGGTGGCGCAGTTCTTCCAGGTGAGTTCCGCGGCGGGAGCGGGTTGCGGGGACCGCGAGGTGCTCGCGCCCGCAGGCAGAGCAGTGAAGCTCCCGGCCACGACGGCGGCGGCACCGCACAGCACCGCTGCGCGTTTTCTCATGAAGTCCTCCCAGGACGGAGGGTTTCGGACCGCGAGTCTCACGGTCCTCGCCGCATCGTCCCGGAAAGCCGCCTCCGAAGAACTCGTTCTGGCAAGAGTTGACCCGATTGGGTCGCGGGATGCGCTCGTATGCTCTCAAATGAGCGTGAGTTGGGTCGGTTCGGACACCGTCGGCTCGGGGGCCTCGGGCGGCCGGATCCGCCGTGGCATCCCCGCGCGCGTGGGGCCGATCCCGTACTCCTGTGCCAGCTCGTGGACCTGACGGGTGATCCGGCGCTGGTACCACTTGGGGGCGTAGGCGCCGTCCGCGTACAGGCGCTCGTAACGGCGTACCAGGTGCGGGTGGTGCCGGCCCAGCCAGGCCATGAACCACTCGCGGGCGCCGGGGCGCAGATGCAGCACCAGTGGGGTGACGGAGGTGGCCCCGGAGGCCGCGATCGCCCGCACGGTGGCGCGCAGTTGGGCGGGCCGGTCGCTCAGGAACGGGATCACCGGAGCCATCAGCACACCGCACCCGATGCCGTGCTCGGCGAGTGTGCGGACCACGTCCAGGCGGCGCTCCGGGGCGGGCGTGCCCGGCTCCACCGTGCGCCACAGCTCGGGGTCGGTGAAGCCGACCGACACCGAGATGCCGACGTCCGTCACCTGGGCGGACTGCACCAGCAGATCCAGGTCGCGCAGGATCAGCGTGCCCTTCGTCAGGATCGAGAAGGGGTTCGCGTGGTCGCGCAGGGCGGACAGGATGCCCGGCATCAGCCGGTAGCGGCCCTCGGCGCGCTGGTAGCAGTCGACGTTCGTGCCCATCGCGATGTGCTCGCCCTGCCAGCGGCGCGAGCCGAGCTGGCGGCGCAGCAGCTCCGGGGCGTTCACCTTGACCACGATCTGCGAGTCGAAGTCGAGCCCCGGGTCGAGGTCCAGATAGGTGTGCGTCTTGCGGGCGAAGCAGTACACGCACGCGTGCGAGCAGCCGCGGTACGGATTGACCGTCCACTCGAAGGGCATGCGCGAGACGCCCGGCACCCGGTTGATGATCGAGCGGGCCCGTACCTCGTGGAAGGTGATTCCACGGAACTCAGGCGTGTCGAAGGTCCTGCTCACGACCGCGTCCGCGCCGAACAGCGCGGCGTCCGCCGCCCGGCTGTGCCCGCCGGACTCCACTGTGAGGTTCTCCCACCGCATGACGCCTCCTCGGTAGCGCTGCCCCGAGTGAAACACGTGTTCGATTTTCCGTGCAAGGCCTGTTTCCGATCGCCCCACGAGCCCCGCGGGCGTGCTCGGGCACCCCGATTTGGGCGGCCGTGGGCGGGGGTGGTTGGCTTGCCCCAACCCCGAGAGAAGCAAGCCCTGGAGGAAACCGATGGCGCAGGTCGAGGCCACTACCGAGCGGGTCGTCGCGGCAGACGCGGAGAAGGTGTTCGACGCCCTCGCCGACTACAGCGGCACGCGCGCGAAGCTGCTGCCCGAGCACTTCAGCGAGTACGAGGTGCGCGAGGGCGGCGATGGCGAGGGCACCCTCGTCCACTGGAAGCTCCAGGCCACCAGCAAGCGGGTGCGCGACTGCCTCCTGGAGGTCAGCGAGCCCACCGACGGCGAGCTCGTCGAGAAGGACCGCAACTCCTCCATGGTCACCACCTGGCGGGTCACCCCGGCGGGTGAGGGCAAGTCCCGCGTCGTCGTGACCACCGTCTGGAACGGCGCCGGCGGCATCGGCGGCTTCTTCGAGAAGACCTTCGCGCCCAAGGGCCTCGGCCGGATCTACGACGCCGTCCTCGCCAAGCTGGCCACCGAGGTCGAGAAGTAAGTCCCGGCCACTCGGGGGCCGTTGACGCCCCTCACCGGATCGAGTGGATCTCCCCGCGCCCCGCCGGTCCGCCGTAACTCGTCGCGCTCGCCCGTAGTTGCCGCCTTGAGCGGAATTGTGTGGCAGCGCGGCGAGGGGAGCGGTACGTGAGCGGGACGACGGCGCAGGGCGAACTGCGGGGTGAGCCCGCCGTGGCGCCCCCGCAGGCCCCCGCCGGACCGGCCGGACCGGTCGAACCGAGCCCGCGCCGGGTGCGGCTGGTCTTCCTCGGGCTGATGCTGGCGCTGCTGCTCGCCGCCCTGGAGCAGATGATCGTCGCCACCGCGCTCCCGAAGATCGTCGGCGAGCTGCACGGCCTGGACCGGATGTCCTGGGCGATCACCGCCTACCTGCTGACGGCCACCGTGGGCCTCCCGATCTACGGCAAGCTCGGCGACCTGCTCGGCCGCAAGGGCGTCTTCCAGTTCGCCATCGTCGTCTTCGTGATCGGCGCCGCGCTCGCGGGCCGGGCGCAGAGCATGGATCAGCTGATCGCCTTCCGCGCGGTCCAGGGGGTCGGCGCGGGCGGGCTCATGATCGGTGTGCAGGCGATCATCGCGGACATCGTGCCGGCCCGCCGCCGCGGCCGCTTCATGGGCCTGATCGGCGCCGCCTTCGGCCTCGCCTCCGTGGCCGGCCCCCTGCTCGGCGGGTACTTCACCGACCACCTCTCGTGGCGCTGGTGCTTCTACTTCAACGTCCCGTTCGGCCTGGTCACCCTCCTCGTCGTCACCGTCGTACTGAAACTCCCCAAGCCGCAGGCCAGGGCGCGGCTCGACGTCCTGGGCGCGCTGCTGCTCGCCGCCGCCTCCACCTGCCTCGTGCTGCTGACCAGTTGGGGAGGCACCGAGTACGCCTGGGACTCGCGGACGATCCTCGGTCTCGGCGCGGGAGCGGCGGCCGCGACCATCCTCTTCCTCCTCGCCGAGCGCTTCGCCGCCGAACCCCTCATCCCGCTGCGGCTGTTCAGGGACTCCGTCTTCAACGTCACCGGACTGGTGGGCCTGGTGACCGGCGTCGCGCTGTTCGGCGCCGCCAGCTATCTGCCGACCTTTCTGCAGATGGTCGACGGGGCCTCCGCCACCGAGTCCGGCCTGCTGATGCTGCCCATGATGGGCGGCATCGTCGGCGCCTCGATCGTCTCCGGGCAGCTCATCAGCCACACCGGGCGCTACAAGATCTATCCCGTGCTCGGCAGCGCCGTCTCCGTCGTCGGGATGTGGCTGCTCTCCCGGCTCCAGGCCGACACGCCCCGACTGCACTACAGCCTCTGGATGGCCGTGCTCGGCGCCGGCATCGGCATGGTGATGCCGGTCCTGATCCTCGCCGTGCAGAACTCCGTGCGCCCCGCCGACCTCGGCACCGCCACCAGCGCCAACAACTACTTCCGGCAGATCGGCGGCAGCGTCGGCGCCGCGGTCTTCGGCACCCTCTTCGCCGGCCGGCTCACCGACGCCCTCGAAAAACGGCTGCCCACGCGCGCGGGTGCACGGCTGCCCGACCCGCAGTCCATCACCCCGCAGCTCGTCCACGCCCTGCCCGATCCGCTGCGCGACGACTACATCCGGGCGTACGCCGACGCGATGCCCCGGATCTTCCTCTACCTGGTGCCGGTGCTCGCCCTCGGCCTGCTCATCGCGTTCTTCCTCAAGGAGAAACCCCTGGTGTCCCACAACGCCGCCGAAACCGAGCCCGCGACCACCGCGATCCCGCACGCCCGATCGCCGTACGCCGCCGGAGTCCCCGTCTGCGGCACGGTGCAGCACCCCGACGGGACCGTCGTCCCCCGCGCCGCGCTCACCCTCATCGACGCCACCGGACAGCAGATCGGGCGGGGCGCGAGCGGCGAGGACGGGCGGTACGCGCTGTCCACGACCGGCACGGGGTCGTACGTCCTCATCGCCGCAGCGGGCGGCCACCAGCCGCAGGCCGTCTCCGTCACCGTCGGCGAGCGCCCCGTCGAGCTGGATGTCGTCCTCGGCGGCGCCGGACGCCTCGCCGGTGGCGTGCTCACCGCCGACGGCACCCCCGTGCGCGACGCCACCGTCACGCTCACCGACGTACGCGGCGAGGTCGTCGCCACCACCCGCAGCGGACGCGAGGGCGGCTACGTCATCACCGAGCTGGTCGCGGGCGAGTACACCCTCGCCGCGAGTGCGCCCGGGTTCCGCCCGGCCGCGCTGCCCGTCACCGTCCAGGCCGCCCGGGAGACCCGCCAGGACGTCGAACTCGCCGGCGGCGCCTTGCTGCGCGGCACCGTGCGCACCAGCGGCGGACGGCCCGTCGACGACGCGCGCGTGACACTGCTCGACGCGGCGGGCAACGTGGTGGACACCCTGACCACCGGCCTCGACGGAACGTTCCGGTTCGTCGACCTGTCCTCCGGCGAGTACACCGTCATCGCGGCCGGTTACCCGCCGGTCGCCACCGTGCTCCGGGTCGCGGGAGGCGGCCGGACCGAGCGGGACCTGCAACTGGGGCACGAAGACTGACGCGGTGTCATGCGCTCCGGCGCGCGCCCCCGCGCGTGTGGCCCGCTCCGTTGCATCAATTCCCGCGTTGCCGCACATCACCACCGGCGGGAGCCTTACGGTGGAGTAGCCGGCACAGATCTTGCGGAGCCGTGGGGAGAGAGGGCCTGGGCCATGGACAATGGCACCGACCGTGGCACCGAGAGGGACGCGCCTCCCAGCCGCGGAGCCGGGGACGGCGCGGCGACGGAGTCCGCCGCGGCCGGCCGCATCCCGCTGGCCGTGGTCGTGGTGGACCGCGACGGCCTCGTCTCCCACTGGAGCAGGGGCGCGGGCCGGCTCTTCGGAGTCCCCAAGGACGACGCGATAGGGCGCTCAGCGGCGGACCTGCTGCCCGTCTCCGGCGCACTGCCCGAGGACGAGGACCTCACCCCGTACGGGGCATACGGCGCGTACGACGGACTCGGCCCCGACCTCGAGACGTCCCTCGACGGCAGGCTCTCCTACCCGGCCGCGGGCCGCGCCCGCCTCACCGTCCCCGAATCCGACGGCGCCGACGCGCGCGTGGACGTGCTGTGGTGGGCGTACCCCCTGGTGGGCCCGGGGCGCGAGCGGCTGCTCGTGCTCGCCGCCGACACCGCGGGACTGCGCCAGGACGAGGCCGAGGGCAGCGAAGGGGACCTGGCGTTCGAGCGGATCGCTCCCGGCTTCGCCCTGCACACGGACTTCCCCGGCGCCGAGGAGCTGGCCCGCCGGCTGCCCGAGATCCTGCCCAGCATGAGCGTCGACGAAAGCGCCCGCATCGTCGCGCAGGTCCTCGAACTGGGCTATCCCGTCCTGGAGTTCAGTCAGAACGACCGGGTGCCCGTGACCCCCGACTGGGGCGTCCCGCGCCGGGTCGAGCGCAAGGCCCGCCGCGAGCGGGCCGCGCGGGCGGCGGCCGAGGGCCTGCCGGTACCGCACGAACTCACCGACGACGCCGAGGACCTCGAGTACGCCGCCGTACGCGAACACCTGGAGTTCCTCAACGAGGTCAGCGGGAAGATCGGCACCTCGCTCGACCTGGCCACGACCATCATCGAGGTCAGCAAGGCCGTCGTGCCGCGCTTCACGGACGTCGCCGGCACCTATCTGCGCGAACAGGTCGTCGCGGGCGAGGGGTTCCCGGACGGCGTGCCGGACACAACCACCATGTGGCACCGCGTCGCCGTCGAGCACACCGACGAACCCGGCCGCTGGGACGACGTCGTACCGGTCGGCGAGGCCATGCCGTTCCCGGCGCACACACCGTTCTTCCAGTGCATGACCAGCGGCGAGCCCGTCCTGGTGCCGCGCATCAGCGAGGAGATGGGCCACGCCATCGCCTCACAGTTCGAGAAGCGGGACATCCGGCCGCTCATCACCAACCGCTCCATGCTGATCGTGCCCCTGAAGGCACGCAACGTGGTGCTCGGCTTCATGATCCTGCTGCGCCACCCGGAGCGCGTCGAGTTCAACGACATGGACCGGGTCACCGGCGCCGAACTCGCCGCCCGCGCGGGCCTCGTGCTCGACAACGCGCGCATGTACACGTACCAGGAGAGTGTCGCCGAGACCCTCCAGGACAGCATGCTGCCGCACATCCCGCCGCGCATGGCGGGCTGCGACATCGCCACCCGCTATCTGCCGGGCACGCTCCTCGGCCGGGTCGGCGGCGACTGGTTCGACTCGGTGAAGCTGCCCGGCGCCCGCACCGCGCTGGTCGTCGGGGACGTCATGGGCCACGGCCTCAACTCGGCCGCCATGATGGGCCAGTTGCGTACGGCCGTGCAGACCATGGCCGCCCTCGACCTGCCGCCCGCCCAGCTGCTGCGCAACCTCGACGACCTCGCGCAGCGCCTCGGCGACACCTACCTCGCGACCTGTCTGTACGCCGTCTACGACCCGATCGCGAGCGAACTGCACATCGCCAACGCGGGCCATATCCCGCCCGTACTGGTCCGTGCGGAGGACGGCCGCAGCGAGCTGCTCGACCTTCCGACCGGTGCGCCCATCGGCGTCGGCGGAGTGCCCTTCGAAGCGGTGCGCGTGCGTGTGGAGCCCGGCGACCGCATTGTGATGTGCACCGACGGATTGGTCGAGGTGCGCGGCGAGGACATCGGTGTCGGCCTCGCGACCCTCAGCGAGTCCGCCGCCCACCCCGCCGCCTCCATGGACGACGCCTGCGACTCCATCATCCGCGCCCTCAACACTCGGGGCGGCCGCAAGGACGACGTGGCCCTGCTGATGGCCCGCCTCAACGGCATCGAGCCGGACGACGTCGCCGAGTGGCGGCTCGCCCTCGACCCCATCGAGGTCGGCCGCGCGCGTGCTGTCGTCCGCGAACAGCTCCACGACTGGGGGCTCGCCAAACTCGCCCCCAACGCCGAGCTGTTGGTCAGCGAACTCGTCACCAACGCCGTACGGCACTCCCACAGCCGCCCCGTCGAACTGCGGCTCGTCCGCGGCGACACCCTGCTGTGCGAAGTGGACGACGACGACCACGACCTGCCGACCCTGCGCAGCGCCGGCCCGGAAAAGGAGTTCGGACGCGGACTGCGCGTGGTCAGCGCCCTCGCCCGCGAGTGGGGCACCAGCCGTACGAAGGCGGGCAAGACCGTCTGGTTCGAACTGACCCTGCCCCGGCGCTGACCGCACGAGGGGCGCGTACTGACTGCACATCAGGTGTGTGGGGGGCGCCCGGGGGCGTACGCCCCTCGAATACGGAGTGAAGGAATGCGCCGTGCGCTTGTAGCCGTGACCAGGGCGCGATAGACCGTACTCGCCCGTCGGTTGAACGGGCCCGTACGTCGCACCCTGGGGAGTTGGGCATGAGCGTGACGAGTCGGTACCGGGAGGCCTGGGAGGGCTTCTGGCGTGCAGCCCCACAGGAACAGGGGGCCGTGTTCTGGGACGCGGATCCGACCCTGACCGTCGGCATACACCTGAGCCTGTTCGAACCGCACCTCGCCGACCCCGGGCTGGCGATGGTGGACCTCGGCTGTGGCAACGGCACCCAGACCCGCTTCCTCGCCGACCGCTTCAGGCGGGTGGTCGGCGCGGATCTGTCCGCCGCCGCCCTCGACCGCGCCCGGCACGCCGACCCCGCCGGACAGGCGACGTACCGTGTCCTGGACGCCGTCGAGAAGAGCGAGACGGAGACGCTGCACGCCGAGATCGGCGACGCCAACGTCTATATGCGCGGCGTTCTGCACCAGGCCGAACCCGACGACCGGCAGCCCATGGTGGACGGGATCGCCGCGCTCGTCGGCGAGCGCGGCCGGGTCTTCCTCGTCGAACTCTCCGAGGCCGCCAAGCCCGTCCTGCTGGGCCTGGCGCAGAGCCCCACCGGACCGCCCGCCAAGCTGGCACCGATCTTCCAGCACGGCATCGCCCCCGGTGAAGTGGCCGACGACGCCGTGCCCGAGTATCTGCGCACGGCAGGCCTCACCGTCCTGGCGAGCGGCGAACTCCCGCTGACCACCACGGAGTTCGGCCCCGACGGCGAGCGGATCGTGCTGCCGTCCAGGTGGCTGGTGGCGGGGCGCACCATGTGACGCGGGTGGTGGTCGGGGTTCAGGGAACCCTCTGAGGCACCGGGTCGTTGTCAACTCGCCGTATGGTCACCGCAGTTGTTCTTCTTCGAGACGCCGAGAGACCACCTCCCATGACTGCCGTACAGGGAACCTCCGTCGACCTCCCGACCCCCGACGGAACCGCCGACGCCTACCTCGCGCACCCCGACGACAACGCCCCGCACCCCGCCGTTCTGTTCTACATGGACGCCTTCGGCCTGCGCCCGCACCTCAGGTCGATGGCCGACCGCCTCGCCGCGGCCGGTTACACGGTGCTGGTCCCCAACGTCTTCCACCGGTCCGGCCGCGCACCCGTGGTCGAGCTGCCCGAGTTCATCGACCCCGCCGAACGCCCGGAGATCATCCAGGCGCTGGGCCCTGCCGCACGGGCCCTCACCTGGGAGGGGGCCATGCGGGACGCCGCCGTCTACCTGGACTGGCTGGCCGCGTCGCCTCTCGCCGCCGCCGGCCCCGTCGGCATCACCGGCTACTGCATGGGCGCGGGCCTGGCCCTGCGCACCGCCGGCACCTACCCCGACCGGGTCGCCGCCGCGGCCGGCTTCCACGGCGCACACCTCGCCACCGACGCCCCGGACAGCCCCCATCTGTTCGCCGGCCGCATCACCGCCGAGCTCTACTTCGGCCACGCCGACCAGGACACCGCCAACCCCGCCGAACAGATCCACCGCCTGGACAAGGCGCTCACCGAGGCGGGGGTCCGACATCGCGGCGAGGTGTACAGCGGCGCCCGTCATGGGTTCACGCAGGCCGACACGGCGATGTACAGCGCGCAGGCCACGGAGCGGCACTGGACGGCGCTGCTGGACCTGTTCCGCCGGACCCTCTGACCCCTGCTTCCTGGCCGGTTTCCCCCGCGGCGCGTAACGTGGCGCATCATGAAGATCCTGATCAGCGCCGACATGGAGGGCGCCACGGGGGTGACCTGGCCGGCCGACGTGCTGCCGGGGACACCGCAGTGGGAGCGGTGCCGCTCGATGTTCACCTCGGACGTCAATGCCGCCGTGCTGGGATTCTTCGACGGCGGGGCGGACGAGGTCCTCGTCAACGAGGCCCACTGGACCATGCGCAACCTGCTGCTGGAGCGACTCGACGAGCGGGCGGAGATGCTCACCGGGCGGCACAAGTCCCTCTCCATGGTCGAGGGCGTGCAGCACGGGGACGTGGACGGCATCGCCTTCGTCGGCTATCACGCCGGGGCCGGGATGGAGGGCGTCCTCGCCCACACCTACCTCGCCAACTCCATCACCGGGGTGTGGCTGAACGACGTACGCGCCAGTGAGGGCCTGCTCAACGCGCGTGTCGTCGCCGAGTACGGGGTGCCTGTCGTCCTCGTCACCGGCGACGACGTGGCCTGCGAGGACGCCCTCGGATACGCGCCCGAGGCGCTGAAGGTCGCCGTCAAGGACCATGTGTCGCGGTACGCGGCCGTGTGCCGTACGCCGGCCAGGACCGCGTCCGACATCCGGGCCGCCGCCAAGGAGGCGGCCCGGCTGGCGGTCCGTCACCAGCCCGTCCAGGCAGGGCCGTTCACCGTCGCGCTCGAGTTCGACGCCGAGCATCTCGCCATGGCCGCCACCGTCGTGCCGGGCGTCGGCCGCGTCGGGGAGCGGAAGGTGGCGTACACCAGCGAGACGATGTACGAGGGAATCCGTACCTTCAAGGCGGTCACCACGATCGTCTCGGCCGCCGTGGAGGAGCAGTATGGCTGACCAGCAGGCCCTGGACGAGGTCGTCCGGTTCACCTCCGACCTCATCCGTATCGACACCACCAACCGCGGCGGCGGCGACTGCCAGGAACGGCCCGCCGCCGAGTACGCCGCCGAGCAGCTGGCCGGGGCCGGACTCGAACCCACGATGCTGGAGCGCACCAAGGGACGCACCAATGTCGTCGCGCGCATCGAGGGCACCGACCCGTCCGCCGACGCGCTGCTCCTCCACGGTCATCTGGACGTCGTACCCGCCCGTGCCGACGACTGGACCGTGCCCCCCTTCTCCGGAGAGATCCGCGACGGGGTGGTGTGGGGCCGCGGCGCCGTCGACATGAAGAACATGGACGCCATGATCCTGGCCGTGCTGCGGAGCTGGGCGCGGCAGGGCGTGCGGCCCCGGCGCGACATCGTGGTCGCGTTCACGGCCGACGAGGAGGACAGCGCGCAGGACGGTTCCGGGTTCCTCGCCGATCAGCACCCGGGGCTGTTCGAGGGGTGCACCGAGGGCGTCAGCGAGTCGGGGGCCTTCACCTTCCACGACGGCAGCGGACGGCAGATCTACCCGATCGCGGCCGGTGAGCGCGGCACGGCCTGGCTGAAGCTCACCGCGCGCGGGCGCGCCGGGCACGGCTCCAAGTTGAACAAGGAGAACGCGGTCACCCGTCTCGCCGCCGCGATCACCCGCATCGGCGAGCACGAGTGGCCGCTGCGGCCGACTCCGACCGTGTGGGCCGCCCTGGCCGAACTGGCCGCGCTCTACGGCCTCGACGTCGACCTGGACGACATCGACGGGCTGCTCGGCAAGCTGGGCCCGGCCGCCCAGCTCGTCGAGTCGACCGTCCGGGGCAGCGCCAACCCGACCATGCTGGAAGCCGGTTACAAGCTCAACGTGATCCCCGGGGAAGCGGTCGCGTATGTCGACGGGCGGTATCTGTACGGCGGCGAGGACGAGTTCCGCACAACCCTTGACCAGCTCACCGGACCCGACGTGGACTGGGAGTTCCACCACCGTTCGGTGGCTCTCCAGGCACCGCTGGACTCGCCGACGTACGCGAAGATGCGTGCCGCCGTCGAGGAGTTCGCGCCCGAGGGGCACGTGGTGCCGTACTGCATGACGGGCGGCACGGACGCCAAGCAGTTCTCGCGGCTCGGCATCACCGGGTACGGCTTCACGCCGCTGAGGCTGCCGGAGGGCTACGACTACCAGGCCATGTTCCACGGGGTCGACGAGCGGGTCCCGGTCGAGGCGCTGCACTTCGGTGTCCGTGTCCTCGACCGCTTCCTGCGGACGGCCTAGGCGAGTTGGGGGAGAACGTGCAGAGACTGCCTTACGGTTCCTGGCCCTCGCCCATCGACGCGGCGCTCGCCGCCGCGCACGACGGGCGGCCCGAGTACGTGGGCTTCGTGGGCGACGAGGCGTGGTGGACCGAGCCACGCCCCACCGAGGGCGGCCGCCGCACCCTGGTGCGGCGCCGTGCCGACGGCCGGGAGGAGTCGCTGCTGCCCGCACCGTGGAACGTCCGCAGCCGCGTCATCGAGTACGGCGGACAGCCCTGGGCCGGGACGGTCGTGGCCGGACGGCCGCTCGTGGTGTTCGTGAACTTCGCCGACCAGCGGCTCTACCGGTACGAGCCGGGAAGCGACCCGCGGCCCCTCACACCCCTGTCGCCCGTGGGCGGCGGACTGCGCTGGGTGGAGCCCCAGTTGCGGGTCGAGCGCGGTGAAGTGTGGTGCGTGCTGGAGGAGTTCACCGGCGACGGACCCACCGATGTGCGCCGCGTCCTGGCCGCGGTGCCGCTGGACGGCTCGGCGGCCCAGGACCGGGATGCCGTACGCGAACTCACCGACGACCGGCACCGCTTCGTCACCGGTCCGCGTGTCTCGCCCGACGGGCGCAGCGCGGTCTGGCTCGCCTGGGACCATCCGCGGATGCCGTGGGACGGCACCGAACTGGTCCTGGCCGGGGTCGCCGAGGACGGCACCTTGAGGGAGACACGCACGCTCGCCGGTGGTCCGGAGGAGTCGATCGCCCAGGCGGACTGGGCCCCCGACGGCTCGCTGCTCTACGCGAGCGACCGCACCGGCTGGTGGAACCTCTACCGCGAGGGCGTGCCGCTGTGCCCGCGCGAGGAGGAGTTCGGCGGGCCGCTGTGGAAGCTGGGGCAGCGCTGGTTCGCCCCGCTGGACAGCGGACTGATCGCCGTCGTGCACGGCCGCGGCGCCACCGCGCTCGGCGTCCTCGACCCGGAGACCGGCGAGGTCGTCGACGCGGCCGGCCCCTGGACCGAGTTCGCGTCCACGCTCGCGGTGCACGGCGAGCGGGTCGTCACCGTCGGAGCCAGCCCGCGCAGCGCCTACGAGGTGGTGGAGCTCGACACCCGGGCCGGCCGGGCCCGCGTGGTCGGTGCCGAGCACCAGGACGCGGTCGACCCCGCGTACTACCCCGAACCGCAGATCCGCACCTTCACCGGGCCCGCCGGACGCGACATCCACGCGCACATCTACCCGCCGCACAACCCGGGCTGCGTCTCGCCCGGCGACGAGCTGCCGCCGTACGTCGTCTGGGTGCACGGCGGCCCCACCAGCCGGGCACCCCTCGTGCTCGACCTGGAGATCGCCTACTTCACCTCCCGGGGCATCGGCGTCGCCGAGGTCAACTACGGCGGCTCGACCGGGCACGGGCGTGAGTACCGCAACAGGCTGCGGGAGCAGTGGGGCGTGGTCGACGTCGAGGACTGCGCGGCCGTCGCGCTCGCCCTCGCCGACGAGGGGACCGCCGACCGTGGGCGGCTCGCGATCCGCGGCGGCAGCGCGGGCGGCTGGACCACGGCCGCCTCCCTGGCGGCCACCGACGTCTACGCCTGCGGCACGATCCTCTACCCCGTCCTCGACCTCGCCGGCTGGGGCGCGGGGGAGACCCACGACTTCGAGTCGCAGTACCTGGAAACCCTGGTCGGGCCGCTCGCCGAGGTACCCGGCCGGTATGCCGAGCGCTCGCCCGCCGAGCACGCCGACCGCATCACCGCGCCCTTCCTGCTGCTGCAGGGCCTGGACGACGTGATCTGCCCGCCCGCCCAGTGCGAACGGTTCCTGGCGCGGATGGAGGGCAGGCGGGTGCCGCACGCATACCTCGCCTTCGAGGGGGAGGGGCACGGGTTCCGGCGGGCGGAGACCATGATCCGGGTCCTGGAGTCCGAACTCTCCCTCTACGCCCAGGCCTTCGGGCTGAATCCGCGCGGTATCCCTACGCTGGAGCTGACCAAGTGAGAGAACTCCTGCGCCCGTCCCGGCTCGCCCCCGGCGCCCGCGTGGCCGTCGTCGCGCCCAGCGGTCCGGTGCCGGAGGAACGGGTGCAGGCCGGGCTCGACCTGCTGCGGGGCTGGGACCTCGACCCGGTGGTGGCACCCCATGTGCTGGACCGGCACGGCGCGTTCGACTACCTGGCGGGTACGGACGCCGACCGGGCCGCCGATCTGCAGGCCGCCTGGTGCGACCCGTCGGTGGACGCGGTGCTGTGCGCGCGGGGCGGGTACGGGGCGCAGCGCATGGTCGACCTGCTCGACTGGGACGCGATGCGGGCCGCCGGGCCCAAGGTGTTCGTGGGCTTCAGCGACATCACGGTGCTGCACCAGGCGTTCGCCAACCGGCTGGGCCTGGTCACCCTGCACGGACCGGCGGCCGCCGGGGTCGACTTCATCAAGCAGGCCCGGGCGCAGGAACACCTCAAAGCCACCCTGTTCGCTCCGGAGCGGGTTCGCACCCTCGTCTGTGCCGGCACCGCTCTGGTTCCGGGGCGGGCCCGGGGCGTCACGCTGGGCGGATGTCTGAGCATGCTCACCTCCGACCTCGGGACGCCGCACGCCCACGACGGTGCCCGCGGTGGGCTGCTGCTGATCGAGGACGTCGGCGAACGGCCGTACCGCATCGACCGGATGCTGACCCAGCTGCTGCGCAGTGGATGGCTCGACGGCGTCACCGGGATCGCGCTCGGCTCGTGGGCGAAGTGCGGTCCCTACGAGGACGTGCGCGCCGTCCTCGTGGACCGGCTCGGGGGACTCGGCGTGCCCGTCGTCGAGGAGTTCGGATTCGGGCACTGCGAGGGCGCGTTGACCATCCCCTTCGGCGTGACGGCCGAACTCGACGCCGACGCGGGCACCTTGACGCTCGACCGGCCCGCCCTCCTCTGAACCGAACACGTGGTCGCCTTCACTGAATATCCGTCAAGAACACTCGTCTGGGCGATTGACCTCGTATGACACGTGTCACACCATGACAAGCGGTGGTTACTTACTGGTCGGTAAGCAGGGCTGTCCTGAGTGTGGAGGTCTCAGTGTCCCGACGCGTGTTCAGATCCAGGGCTGCGCTCGCTCTCGCCCTGGGCGCGGCGCTCGCCGCACCCCAGGCACTCACCCCTCCCGTGTCCGCAGCAGGCCAGTACAGCGTCACGGCACTGAAGTTCACCGTCCAGGCCGGCGGCCGTCGCTGCGCGGTCGACGCCGATCTGTACCGTCCGGCGGGTGTCGACAGCGCCCACCGCGCCCCGGCCGTGCTCGCCACCAACGGCTTCGGGGGCAGCAAGTCCGACGGCACCACCGACGCCATCGGCAAGGCCCTCGCCTCGCGTGGCTATGTGTCCCTGATCTACTCCGGGCTCGGCTTCGGCCGCTCCGGCTGTCTGATCTCCCTCGACGACCCCGGCATCGACGCCGCCGCCGCCTCCCGGCTGATCGACTTCCTGGGCGGCAGGCGCGCCGCCGACGACGGCACCCAAGCCGACTTCGTCACGCTCGACGGCGCGGGCGACCCGCGGGTCGGCATGATCGGCGGCTCGTACGGCGGGGCCATCCAGCTGGCGACGGCCGCCGTGGACCACCGGGTGGACGCGCTGATCCCCCTGGTCACCTGGAACAACCTCGCCTACGCGCTGGACCCGAACAACGCGGGCGGCCCCGTCCCCGGCGCCTTCAAATGGCAGTGGACCAACGGGTTCTACCTCCTCGGCGAGGGTCAGACACTGACCCAGCCGAACCTCGACCCGTCCCGGATCAACTCCCTCACCTGTCTGCACTTCGTCACCCGGGCCTGCGCCACCATCCGCACCCTGAACTCCGGCAGCTACCGCGCGGGGCCCACCGCCGCGATGCTCGCCTACGCCCACAGCGTCTCCCCGGCCTCCTACCTGAACCGGGTCCAGGCGCCCACCCTGCTGATCCAGGGGCAGGCCGACAGCCTCTTCAACCTCAACGAGGCGACGGCGACGTACAAGACACTCAAGGCGCAGGGCACACCCACCGCGATGATCTGGCAGTCCTGGGGACACAGCGGCGGCATGGTGGACGGTGAACTCAACCTCGCGCAGGGCAACTTGGACGACAGCTACGTCGGCAGGCGGATCCTCTCCTGGTTCGGCCACCACCTCCGGGGGCAGCACACCGACACCGGACCCGCCTTCGCCTACCACCGCGACTGGATCACCGACCCCGGCCACGCATACGCCACGGCCGACCGCCTCCCCGCGCTCAGCCGGAAGCTCTACCTCTCCGGGGACGGCACACTCGTCGACAACAGCAAGAAGGTGGCCCCCGGCAGCCGCACCTACGCCAACCGGCTGACTCCCACGAGCCATTCGGAGACCTCGCTGGCCGCGATCGGCGGGCTGCCGGACCCCGCGCCGTTCGACACCGACGGCACCTACCTCGGCTGGACCAGCGAACCGCTCACCCGCACCACCGATGTCGTCGGCGCGCCGCGGGCCACGCTCAGGGTCGACTCCCCGCAGGCCGAAAAGTCCCAGAACTCCGACAACGCCGCCGACCGCCTCGTCCTGTTCGCCAAGCTGTACGACATCGCGCCCGACGGCACCAAGACGCTGGTGCACCGGCTGGTCGCGCCGGTCCGGGTACCGGACGTGACCAAGAGCTTCACCGTCAGCCTGCCGGGCATCGTCCACCGGTACGAGAAGGGGCACCGGCTGCGGTTCGTGATCGCGGCGAGCGACGACGCGTACTTCGGCAACCGCGGCATCAAGACGGTGACCGTGGTCAGCGCGCCCGGGAACACCGGCGTGCTGGAGCTGCCCGTGCTCGGCGGGTGAGGCGCCCCACGGGCGGTGCTCACCATGCGTAACGGGGTCTTCGGGCGCATCCTGGTGGTATGAGCCCGAAGACCTCCGAGCCGGGTGCCAGGCACGGCGGCGACAGGGGCCCGGCAGTGACGCCCGGCCGGGTGACCGTCCTGCTGCTCGCCGTCTTCGCCGTGATCTTCATCTTCCAGAACACCCACCACATCAGGATCCGCCTCCTGATCCCCGAGGTCACGATGCCGCTGTCGACGGCACTGCTCGTCGCGACGGCGATCGGTTCGTTCTTCGGGGCGTATTTCATGAGGCGCAGGCGTTAGACCGCCGTAGGGTGGCGAGATGCCGCACACCGCATCCGGTTACCTCGCCGAAGGCCCCCGCGTGGGCATACGTCACTTCACCTACGAGGACGGTGCCGAGTTCACCGCGCGTGCCCGCGAGAGCAAGGACCTGCATCACCCCTGGCTCTTCCCGCCGGACACCGCGAGCGCCTACACCGCGTACGCGGGCCGGCTGATCGAGGACCCGACCAAGGCCGGCTTCCTCGTCTGCGAGAAGGACGGCGCCCAGGGCAAGGGTGCCATCGCCGGGTACATCAACATCAACAACATCGTCGAGGGCGGCTTCCAGAACGGCGCGCTCGGCTACGGCGCCTTCGCGCACGCCGCCGGGCGCGGGCTGATGCGGGAGGGCCTGGACCTGGTGGTGGGGTACGCCTTCGGGCCGATGCGGCTGCACCGGCTGGAGATCAACGCGCAGCCGCGGAACGCCGCGTCGATCGCGCTGGCGCGCGCCTGCGGCTTTCGGCTCGAGGGGTTCTCGCCGAAGATGATCTTTATCGACGGGGACTGGCGGGATCATGAGCGGTGGGCGATCACTGCCGAGATGCGGGACGCTTCGCTGTGATTGCCGCGACGGGGGGTGCCGCGAGGGGGTGTCGGTTGTCTGCAGCGCCGTCGTGGCTGGTCGCGCTTACGCGGCGGAGCCGCACATCGATACAGCCCCGCGCCGCTGCGGGGCGCTTCGAGCTTCCCTTTGCGGAATCCTGACCGGTAGGTCCCCTGGTCAGCTCACGGGTGAGCGGCTTCCATGGTGATCGTGACGAGCATCCGGCGTGAGGTACTGACGTTGCCCGCCGCGGAGTTGGGGCCGGACAATCCGCTGCCCCCGCTGCGGCTGCTGCACGAGGCGCACCGCATCGAGGACCGGGACCGGGACGAGCTGCCGCGGGACATGGCCCGACAGGTCGGCTACCAACCCCTGCGCAGCCTGCTGCCGGTGCGGATCCGGGACGGCTACGGGCGGGCGCGCGAGCCCCGCGAGTTCGACGCCCTCGTGATCGAGAACGGCCGGCTGCGCGCCACGGTACTGCCCGGTCTCGGCGGTCGTGTCGCCTCCCTGCTGCACAAGCCGACCGGCCGTGAACTCCTGTACCGCAACCCGGTGTTCCAGCCCGCCAACTTCGCCCTCAACGGCGCCTGGTACTCCGGCGGCATCGAATGGAACATCGGCGCCACCGGCCACACCACCCTCTCCTGCTCCCCGCTGCACGCCGCCCGCGTGCCCGCTCCCGACGGCGGCGATCTGCTCCGGCTGTGGGAGTGGGAGCGGCTGCGCGACCTGCCCTTCCAGGTCGACCTCTGGCTGCCGGAGGACTCCGACTTCCTGTACGTCGGCGTCCGCATCCGCAACCCGCACGAGCGGCCCGTGCCGGCCTACTGGTGGTCCAACATCGCCGTACCGCAGGAGCGCCGGGTGCTGGCGCCCGCCGAGGAGGCCTGGCAGTTCGGCTACGAGCGGCGCCTGCGCAAAGTGCCCGCACCGTCGTGTGCCGAGATCCAGCAACTCCCTTACGCCGCCGACTACTTCTACGACGTCCCCGATGCGCGGCGGCGCTGGATCGCCGCCCTCGACGAGGACGGTCACGGCCTGGTGCAGACCTCCACCGACCTGCTGCGCGGACGCAAGCTCTTCGTCTGGGGGAAGGGTCCCGGCGGGCGTCGCTGGCAGCAATGGCTCACCGAACCCGGCACGGGCGGTTACTCGGAGATCCAGGCCGGGCTCGCCCGCACCCAGCTGGAGCACATACGGCTGGAACCGGAGAGCGAGGTGTCGTGGCTGGAGGCCTACGGCCCGCTGAGCTCCCCGGAGGCCGCTTACGCGGTGGAGGCGCGTCTCGAAGCCGCCCTCCCGCGCGCCGATGTCGACGCAGCTCATGCCGCCTGGAAGCCGCACGCCGACACCGAACCCGGCGAGATCCTCGCCGTCGGCTCCGGCTGGGGCGCGCTCGAAGTGCTGCGCGCCGACTGGAAGCTGCCCGGCACGCCCTTCGACGAGGAGACGCTCGGCGAGGCGCAGGACCCCTGGCTCAAACTGCTGCGGACCGGTGCCCTCCCCGAGCCGCGCCGGGTGCGGCCCCCCGGCGAGACGCTGGTCGCCCCGCACTGGCGGGACATGCTGGAGACCGCGCCCGCGACCCCGCTCACCGAGTACCACCTCGGTGTCGCCCAGTGGCACGCCGGGGACCGGGCGCAGGCGGTGCGCAGCTGGGAGCGGGCCCTTGAACTCGCCCCGTCGCTCTGGCCGTTGCTGCGCTGCCTCGCCGTCGCCGACCAGGAGAGCGGCAACCACGAACGGGCCGCGGACCGGTACGCCGACGCCTTCGACGACCTGTGCCACGAGCGGCGCGACGGCGGGGAACAATGGACGGCGGCCACGGCCGCGCTGGGCCGCGAGGCGATCGAGGCCCTGCTCGCCGTACGCCGCACCGCTCAGGCACGCGGGGTCTGGGGGCGGCTGCACCCCACCACCCGGGAGCGTGGCCGGTTCCGGCTGATCGAGGCCGGGCTGCTGCTCGCGGAGGGACGGCGGGAGGAGGCCCTGGACGTCTTCCGGGCGGGCTTCGAGGCCGCCGACCTGCGGGAGGGAGCGGAGGCGATCGGCCGCCTGTGGTCGAGGCTGACCGACGAACCGCTCCCGGCCCACTACGACTTCCGTATGCGGCCGCCGGAGGCGTAGGAACCTATACGTTGCGGTCCACGTACTCGTACACCATGCCGTCCGGGTGCATCGCGATCAGATTGCGGCCCCCCGGCGTCGGCACCGGGCCCGCGACGATGTGCGCGCCGAGTTCGGTGAGCACCCGGTGGGTTTCCTCGACGTCCTTGACGGCGATCGTCGCGGAGATCCTGCGCAGCACCTCCAGCTCGGCCTCGGGCCCGCTCATCAGCAGGAAGCAGCCGATCGCGGCCACCTGGACGCCGCCGCGTTCGAAGCGCTGGGCTCTGCCGCCCGCCAGCCGTTCGTAGAAGGGGACCGCGGTCTCCAGGTCGTCGACGCAGATGCGCAGCGTGGCTCCCAGAATGTCCATGCGCCGAGCCTAGTTGGGGCGGCCGGGCGAGGAGATCACTTCCGATCGTTTCGGGAGATCGCCCTCGGTCCGGCCGCCCCGGGGGCGTGGATCAGCCCATCGCCTTGCGTACGACGTCGCGCGTGCGGTCGATGACCGCCGCGACCGGGCCCACCGCCACGTTCTTCAGGGCGGTGTCGGTGCCCGGGTGCGGACGCGTGGGCGCCAGTGCCTCGGCCGCCTGCACCGCGCGGGCCAGGGTCTCCAGCCGGTCGCGGTCGGCGACCCGGCTGAAGTGGGCGAACTCGTACCGCTCCTCGTTGTCGGCGTGGGCGAGCACGTCCTGGCGCAGGGCCGCGAACTGGTCCAGGAACTCGGGCGAGTCCGGATCCATGTCGTCCAGCCGGGACAGGGCCGCCTTGGCCTTCTCCTCCTCCTCGATCCGGTCCTTCACGACCAGCTCGCCGCCGTCGATGTGCTTGCGGGCGAAGGGATGGACGACCTCTTCCTCGGCCGTCTCGTGCACCGCGAGGAGCCGGACGAGGTCGTGGAAGTGCCGCTTACGGTCCGCGCCCTTGGTGTTCGCCACCTCGTCGAACAGTTCTCGGATCCGGATGTGCTGCCCCTTGAGCAGCTCCACCACATCGGTGCGCTCGGTCATCCTGCAACTCCTGTAAGAGGGGTCTGTGAGGGTTTGGTCGTGCGATCGTGCGGTCGTGCGAGCGGGCCGGGTACCCGAGGCCCCGGGGGCTGACGCACCGCTTTCCGGCCGTGACGGACCGCGTTATCCGTACGCCCGTACGGGTACTCGACGGCCCATGGAAGGCTTGGATCATCTGGAGCACCTGGACAGGCACCTGGTCGACGAGCTGGCGCAGGTTGCGCGCGAGACCGTGCGCGACGAACTGCGCGAACAGACTCGCAAACAGCGGCGTAGGGCGATGCTGTACGCCGCGTCGGGAGCCGTCGCCCTGTATGCGGGCGCGGCCCTCGCGCTCACCGTGGGACTGGCCCTGGCGATCGGTCTGCCCGACTGGGCCGCCGCGCTGATCACCGCGGTGATCCTCGGCGTCGTCGCCTACGTCCTGCGTGGCGCGGCCCGCCCCTCGGCGTCCCGGCCCACCCCGGAGCCGGCCGCCGCGAGTCAGGGCGACCCCGTCGTGGGCGGCCGGGCGCCCGCCGCACCGCCGACCGGACCCGGGACGCCGTATCCGCCGATGCCGCCGGTAGCACCGGGCGGTCCGGGCGGGGCCGCGGGCGAACCGGGCGGCACGGGCACGCCGCTTCCGCGCCAGGACGACATCGACCCCGAGCAGCCGCACCACCGGGCGTGAGTCATGGTCCGCAAGCGGTGGGGCGTACCCGTGCCGGGGGGCCGTAGAGCCGTCGTCGTGACCGGGGCCAGCGGTGGCGTGGGCCGGGCCGCGGCCCTGGCCTTCGCCGCCCGGGGCGACCGGGTCGCGCTGCTGGCCCGCGGACGTGAGGGCCTCGCGGCGGCCGCCGACGAGGTGCAGCGCGCCGGGGGCGAGGCCCTCGTCGTCACCGTCGACATGGCCGACCCCAAGGCGGTCGACGATGCCGCCCAGCAGGTCGCCGACACGTTCGGGCACATCGACGTGTGGGTCAACAACGCCTTCGCCGGCGTCTTCGCGCCGTTCACCGAGATCACCCCGGACGAGTTCCGCCGGGTGACCGAAGTGACGTATCTGGGCTGTGTGTTCGGCACCCGGGCCGCGCTGCACCACATGCTGCCGCGCGACCGCGGCACGATCGTGCAGGTCGGCTCCGCCCTCGCCTACCGCGGCATTCCGCTGCAGTCGGCGTACTGCGGGGCCAAGCACGCGATCCAGGGGTTCAACGAGTCGCTGCGGTGCGAGTTGCTGCACAGCGGCAGCGGGGTCCGCACGACGATGGTGCAGCTGCCCGCCGTCAACACACCGCAGTTCGACTGGGTGTTGAGCCGGATGCCGGGGCGGGCCCGGCCGGTGGCTCCGGTGTTCCAGCCGGAGGTCGCGGCCCGCGCGATCGTGCACGCCGCCTCCCACGGGCGGCGGCGCGAGTACTGGGTCGGAAGCTCCACGGTGGCCACCCTCATCGCCAACGCGGTGGCTCCCGGAGTGCTCGACCGCTATCTCGCCCGCACCGGCTTCGACGCCCAGCAGGACGAGGGCGAGCACGGCGAAATCGGCAACCTGTGGACCCCGGCGGACGGAGCGCACGGACGGGACTTCGGGGCGCACGGACGGTTCGACGAGGAGTCCCGGCCGGACAGTGCGCAGGAGTGGATCTCCCGCAACCGCGGCCGGGTGGGGACGGCGCTCACCGTCGGCGCCGGCGTGGTGGCCGCACGGAAACTGACCCGGCTCGCCCGCCGTTAGCACGAAGACCGAGCCGCTCGCCCGCCGCCAGGACATCAGCCGACCCGGTACTCCTCGACGTCGTCGGTCCGCAGGGTCAGCCCGTGGCCCGGACCGGCCGTCGGGCGCACCGTGCCCCCCATCGGGTCCAGCGCCCCGTCGAAGAACATGTCCTCGATGCGTACGTGGTCGTGGAACCACTCCATGTGGCGCAGGTTGGGGAGCGAGGCGGCCGCCGCGGCGTGGGCGTGCGGGGCGCAGTGGGTGGAGACCTCCAGACCGTGCGCCTGGGCGAGTGCGGCGGCGCGCAGGAACTCCGTGATGCCTCCGCAGCGCGTCGCGTCGATCTGCAGGCAGTCGACCGAGCCCGCCGCGATCATGCGGGCGAAGTAGGGCAGGTCGTAGCCGTACTCGCCGGCCGCCACATCGCACACCAGGGCGTCACGGACCAGGCGCAGACCCGTCAGATCGTCCGAGGAGACCGGCTCCTCGAACCAGCCCACGGCGTGCTCGGCCAGGGCGCGGCCGACGCGGACCGCCTGTTTGCGGGTGTAGGCGCCGTTCGCGTCGACGTACAACTCGGCCTCGGAGCCGATCACTTGGCGTGCCGCGCGGACACGGGCCAGGTCCCGGGGGACCGCCCGGCCCCAGCTCTCCCCGATCTTTATCTTGACGCGCGGGATGTGCTGCCCGTGCACCCAGCCGTTCAGCTGCGCGGCCAGATGCGTGTCGTGGTACGTCGTGAAGCCTCCGCTGCCGTACACCGGGACCCGCTCGCGGCACACGCCGAGCAGCCGGGCCAGCGGGAGTTCGAGGAGGCGGGCCTTGAGGTCCCACAGGGCGATGTCCACCGCGGAGATCGCGCCGGCGGCGATCCCGGGGCGGCCCGCGTTGCGGACGGAGCGGCACATCGCCTCGTGCACGGAAGGGATGTCGAGGGCTGAGCGGCCCTCGACCAGCGGGGCGAGCTGGTCGCGCACGAAGTCGCCGACCGCCTGCGGGCCGTAAGTCCAGCCCGTGCCGGTCTCGTCGCCGGTCGTCATCTCGGCGATCACCACGGTCGTGGAGTCCCAGGCCAGCGTGCCGTCGGCCTCCGGGGCATCGGTCGGCACCGTGTAGACGGAGACGACGGGGCGGTGGAGTTTCATCGCGGTTCCCTCAGGACTGCTGCAACTGCGGCAGCACCTTCGTACGGTAGAAGTCGAAGAACCCGCGCTGGTCGGGGCCGATCTGGTTGACGTAGACCCGGTCGAACCCGGCGTCGGCGAAGGCCTGCAGGGCCGAGAGGTGTTCGTCGACGTCGTCACCGCACACCGCCTTCTCGCGCACCATCTCCTCGGTGACCAGCGGCGCCAGCTGCTCGAAATGGCTCGGCGAGGGCAGGATCTGGCCCATCTCGCCCGGCAGGAACTGGTTGAACCACCGCTGGTGCACCGTGCGTACGGCCTCCTCGCGGTCGGTGCCGTAGCAGAGCTTGGTGCCGCCGATCACCGGCTTGCCGCCGCCACCGCCCTTGCGGAACTGCTCGACCATCGAGGCGTCCGGCATCATCGTGATGTAGCCGTCGCCGACCCGTCCCGCGAGCTGTGTCGCCGCCGGGCCGAAGCCGGAGATGTCGATCGGGACGGGCTCGTCGGGGACCGTGTAGAGGCGGGCGTTCTCCACGGTGTAGTGGGTGCCGTGGTGGCTGACCTCCTCGCCGGTGAACAGGCGGCGCATGATCTGGATCGCCTCCTCCAGCATCTCCATGCGGACGCTCGCGGGCGGCCAGACGTGCCCGAGGATGTGCTCGTTGAGGGCCTCGCCGGTGCCCACCCCGAGCCGGAAGCGGCCGTTCAGCATCACTGCCGAGGTCGCTGCCGCCTGGGCGACCACCGCCGGGTGGATGCGCACCGTCGGGCAGGTGACCGCCGTCTCGACCGGCAGCGACACCGCCTCCGAGAGCGCGCCGATCACGGACCAGACGAACGGGCTCTGGCCCTGCGCGTCGTTCCACGGGTGGTAGTGGTCCGAGATCCACAGGGACCGGAATCCGGCCTGTTCCGCCATCCTCGCCTGTTCCACGAGTTCCGCGGGACCGAACTCCTCGCAGGAGAGGAAGTAGCCGTACTCGGGCATGGGGGACACCTCCGGGAGGCACTGGGCGTGGGGACCGGCCCGCTCCGGGTACCCGGCGCCCGCGGCGGAAACCGGCGGACGTTTGGGGGTTCGGACCAGGGGGACGCGGAAGGCTCCGCACGACGTACGCGACAGCGCCGGAGGCGAACGTGAGTCGACCCCGCATCGTGATCGTCGGTGCCGGATTCGCCGGGTACCGGACGGCCCGTGTCCTGTCCCGGCTGATGCGGCACAAGGCCGACGTCACCCTGCTGAACCCGACCGACTACTTCCTGTACCTGCCCCTGCTGCCCCAGGTCGCCGCGGGAATCCTGGAACCCCGCCGGGTGTCCGTGTCCCTCTCCGGAACCCTGCCGCACGTCCGGCTGGTGCTCGGCGAGGCCGACTCCGTCGACCTCGACGGGCAGCGCGTGCACTACACCGACCCCGAGGGCGGGGGCGGCACGCTGGAGTACGACCGGCTGGTACTCGCCGTCGGCAGCGTGAACAAGCTGCTGCCGATCCCTGGCGTGGCCGAGTACGCGCACGGCTTCCGGGGGCTGCCCGAGGCGCTGTACCTGCGCGATCACGTCACCCGGCAGGTGGAACTCGCCGCCGCCGCGGACGACCCGAAGACCTGCGCCGCGCGGTGCACCTTCGTGGTGGTCGGCGCCGGATACACCGGGACCGAGGTCGCCGCGCACGGGCAGATGTACACCGAGGCGCAGGTTCGCAAGCACCCGCTCCGGCAGGGGATACGCCCTCGCTGGATGCTGCTCGACATCGCGCCGCGTGTCCTGCCCGAGATGGACGAACGGCTCTCGCGGACCGCGGACCGGGTGCTGCGGCAGCGGGGAGTCGACGTACGCATGGGGACCTCCGTGAAGGAGGCCACGCCCGGCGGGGTCCTGCTGACCGACGGCGAGTTCGTCGACACCCGCACGCTGGTGTGGTGCGTCGGCGTGCGGCCCGATCCGCTCGTCGAGTCCACCGGGCAGCCGCTGGAACGCGGACGGCTCCTCGTCGACCCGCATCTCCAAGTGCCGGGCCGGCCCGAGGTGTTCGCGTGCGGCGACGCTGCCGCGGTACCGGACCTCGACAACCCGGGGTCGTACACGCCGATGACCGCGCAGCACGCCTGGCGGCACGGCAAGGTCGCGGCACAGAACGTCGCCGCGTCGCTGGGGGTCGGTGAACGGCGCGCCTACCGCCACCGCGACCTCGGCTTCGTCGTCGACCTGGGCGGCACGAAGGCCGCCGCCAACCCGCTGGGCATCCACCTGCCCGGCCCCCTGGCGGGCGCCGTCACCCGCGGCTACCACCTCGCCGCGATGCCCGGCAACCGCGTGCGCGTGGCCGCGGACTGGCTCCTGGACTCCGTACTCCCGCGCCAGGCGGTCCAGTTGGGCCTCGTCCGCTCCTGGTCGGTCCCCCTGGACACATCGTCCCCGGAACTGGCCCGCGTACCGGGCCGCCCGGCCCCCCGGGAAACGACCTCGACCACCTCGGGCCCGGGCGCGGCCACAGAGCCCGACACCACTGGCCAACCCGCGAAGCACCAGACCGCCCAGCTTGCGGCCTCCGGGGCTGCCGGGGACGGAGCCGGTGGCGCGATCGCGGGGAGCCGGCCGGATGCGGAGGCAGCGAAGCGTGCGCCCGGCGGTGAAGCCGCCAAGGGGCAGCCCGTATCTGAATCTGCCGAGGAACAACCTGGTGGGGCGCCGGGCGGTGGCCGCGCGAAGGGTCGGCCCATCTCCGAGTCCGCCGAAGACCGGCGCAGTGGCGAGGCCACGGGCATCCGGCCAGGTGGTGAGCCTGCGAAGGGTCGGCCAGGTGGTGAGCCTGCGAAGGGTCGGCCAGGTGGTGAGCCTGCGAAGGGTCGGCCCGGGGGTGAGCCGGTGAAGGGGCGGTCGGCCTCCGGGTCTGCCGCGGATCCGCCTGGTGCCGAGCCTGCCAAGAACCAGCCTGGTGCCGAGCCTGCCAAGAACCAGCGGGGCGGTGAGCCTGCCAAGAACCAGCGGGGCGGTGAGCCTGCCAAGAATCAGCCGGGCGGTGAGCCTGCCAAGAACCAGCGGGGCGGTGAGCCTGCCAAGAACCAGCGGGGCGGTGAGCCTGCCAAGAACCAGCGGGGCGGTGAGCCTG
>NZ_JBSFHW010000008.1:69069-273125 GCF_053597275.1 Streptomyces sp. NPDC001492
CGGTGAGCCTGCCAAGAACCAGCGGGGCGGTGAGCCTGCCAAGAACCAGCGGGGCGGTGAGCCTGCCAAGAACCAGCGGGGCGGTGAGCCTGCCAAGGGGCAGGTGGGCTCCGAGTCGGCTGGGGGGCAGGCCGGTGGGGGGACGGCCGAAGCTCCTGGTCCCGTGAAGCGACGTAACGACACCCCCGCGGAAGGAGACTCATGAACACCGACGAACTCGTCGAACTCGCCCAGCAGTTGCGGGTGGACAGCGTGCGTGCAGCCGACGCCGCGGGGTCCGGGCACCCGACGTCCTCGATGTCCGCCGCGGAACTGATGGCCGTACTGTTCGCGCACCACTTCCGCTACGACTTCGACCGGCCCGCCCACCCCGGCAACGACCGTTTCGTGCTCTCCAAGGGGCACGCCTCGCCCCTCCTCTACGCCGCCTACAAGGCGGCCGGCGCCATCGAGGACGGAGAGCTGCTCACCTTCCGCAAGCTGGGCAGCCGCCTCGAGGGGCATCCGACGCCACGCAGGCTGCCGTGGGTCGAGACGGCCACCGGGTCGCTCGGCCAGGGGCTGCCCGTCGCCGTCGGCATCGCCCTGGCCGGCAAGCGGCTGGAGCGGGGCGGGTACCGGGTGTGGGCGCTGTGCGGGGACAGCGAGCTGGCCGAGGGGTCGATCTGGGAGGCCGCCGAGCATGCGGCGTACGAGCATCTGGACAACCTCACCGCGATCGTCGACGTGAACCGGCTGGGACAGCGGGGCCCGACCCGGCACGGGCACGACCTCGACGCCTACGCCCGCCGCTTCCAGGCGTTCGGCTGGCACACCATCGAGGTCGACGGGCACGACGTCGATGCCGTCGACCGCGCGTACGGCGAGGCGCTCTCCACCACCGGGCAGCCGACCGTGATCCTCGCCCGCACCCTCAAGGGCAAGGGAGTCAGCTCCGCCGAGGACCGCGAGGGACTGCACGGCAAGCCCCTCAAGGACGCCGACGAGGCCATCGCCGAACTCGGCGGCCTCCGTGACCTGAGGGTGCATGTCCACGAGCCGACCGCCACCCGCATGCTGCACGCCGTGCGCGCCGGGCACCTCGAACTGCCCCGCTGGGAGAAGGGGACCCCCGAGGAGGGGGTCGCCACCCGCGACGCCTACGGGCAGGCGCTCACCGCCCTCGGCACCGGCCGCAGCGACATCGTGGCCCTCGACGGCGAGGTCGGCGACTCCACCCGGACCGAGCCATTCGCCAAGGAACACCCCGACCGGTACTTCGAGTGCTACATCGCGGAACAGCAGATGGTCGCCACGGCGGTGGGCCTCGCGTCCCGCGGCTGGGTGCCGTACGCGGGCACCTTCGCGGCCTTCCTGACCCGCGCCTACGACTTCATACGCATGGCCTCCGTCAGCGGCGCCGGCATCAACCTCGTCGGCTCGCACGCCGGCGTCGCCATCGGCCAGGACGGCCCGTCCCAGATGGGCCTGGAGGACCTGGCGATGATGCGGGCGGTGCACGGCTCGACCGTTCTCTATCCGTGCGACGCCAACCAGACCGCGCAGCTCGTCGCCGCGATGGCGGGCTTGGAGGGCATCCGGTATCTGCGTACTTCGCGCGGGGCGAGCCAGGTGATCTACGGCCCCGACGAGGAGTTCCCCATCGGCGGCAGCAAGGTGCTGCGCTCCTCCCCGCACGACCGGCTGACCCTCGTTGCGGCCGGCGTCACCGTGGCCGAGGCGCTGGCCGCCGCCGACGCGCTGGAGCGGGACGGCATCCAGGCCCGTGTCATCGACCTCTACTCGGTCAAGCCCGTCGACCGGCGCACGCTGCGCCGCGCCGCCGAGGACACCGGCTGCCTGGTCACCGTGGAGGACCACCACGAGGAGGGCGGCCTCGGCGACGCCGTCCTGGACGCCTTCCTCGACGGGCGGCCGGTACCGCGCCTGGTGCGCCTGGCCGTCCGTGCGATGCCGGGCTCGGCCGCCCCGGACCAGCAGCTGCACGCCGCGGGCATCGACGCCGAGTCGATCGCGGCGGCCGCGAAACTGCTGGTGGAGGAGGCGGTCGTGCGGTGAGCGACGACGTACGCACCGTGCGCCGCACCGTGGAGGTCCACCGGGCCGACAAGGTGCTCTTCCCCGGCAACGGTGCCGGCCGCGCGAAGGAGTACACGAAGGGCGATCTCGTCGACTACTACCGGTCCGCCGCCCCGCTCATGCTGCCCCATCTGCGCGGCCGCCCGCTGATGCTGGAACGGCATCCGGACGGCCTGGACGGCCCGCATTTCATGCAGAAGAACACCCCTGACAACTATCCGGAGTGGATCAGCCGCATCGAGGTGCCCAAGGAGGGCGGCACCGTCTGCCACACCGTGTGCGACGACTCTGCCACCCTCCTCTACCTCGCCGACCAGGCCGGCCTCACCCTGCACCGCTGGCTGTCCCGGGTCGGTCACCTGGATCGGCCCGACCGGATGGTCTTCGACCTGGACCCGACCGGTGACGACTTCGCGGCGGTGCGCGAGGCGGCCGCGCTGCTCGGAGAACTCCTCGACGAGCTGGAGCTCCCCTCGGCCCTGATGACCACCGGCTCGCGCGGACTGCACGTGGTCGTGCCGCTGAACGGCCGGCACGACTTCGACGAGGTCCGCGAGTTCGCCCGCGACGTCGCCGACACCCTCGCCGGGGCCCACCCCGACCGGCTCACCACCGCCGCACGCAAGAAGGAGCGCGGCGACCGCCTCTACCTCGACGTGGGCCGCAACGCCTACGCGCAGACCGCGGTCGCGCCCCTCACCGTCCGCCCCCGCCCCGGCGCCCCCGTGGCCACCCCCATCACCTGGGAGCAGTTGGACGACCCGGACCTGACCGCCCGCCGCTGGACCATCGCCGACGCCGTCGAGCAGGCCCGCACCGATCCCTGGGCCGGGATCATGAGCCGCGGCCGCGCCCTGGGACCGGCGCGGCGCAGGCTCGACGCGTTGCGTGGCTCGTAAAGGTTTGGCCTGTGGTCATGGGGCCACCCGGAGGAGGCCATGTCGAACACAAGAAACACGCAAGAGTCACAAAGTTCACGGAACTCCGACTCGCGGCGGAGCACAGACAAGGAAAACAGCGTGGCGGACAAGAAGCTGAGCCCCATGGAGGTGCTGCGCAATGCGTGTGCGCAGCTTGCGGAGCTCACCGGCATGGCCGTCGAGGGCGCCTCGGCCTTCGAACGGACGGAGGACGGCTGGTCGCTGGAGGTCGAGGTCGTGGAGCTCGAAAGGGTGCCCGACACGATGAGCCTGCTGGCCAGCTACCAGGTCGAGCTCGACACCGAGGGGCAGCTCACCGGCTACCGGCGCGTTCGCCGTTACGAACGCGGGCGGTCCGATCCGCACGGGCACGGCGCCCGGTAGGCCGTCTGCTTGGAACACGCATCCATTTACCAGTTCACAGACAAGGAGGTGCGGTCGGAATGACCGTTGTCCCGGCACAGCAGACCGGCGGAGGGGGCGGCAGCAGTGGCCTTTACGACGTTCTGGAGCTCATCCTCGACAGGGGGCTGGTCATCGACGCGTTCGTACGGGTCTCCCTGGTCGGCATCGAGATCCTGAAGATCGACGTACGGGTCGTCGTGGCCAGCGTCGACACTTACCTGCGCTTCGCCGAGGCGTGCAACCGCCTCGACCTGGAGGCAGGACCGCGCAAGGATCCGGGTCTTCCCGACCTGGTCGGCGAGGTGACCGAGTCCGGTGCGCGCGGCAAGTCCAAGGGCGCGCTCTCCGGAGCGGCGGAGACCATCTCCGACGCCTTCCAGCAGGCACGTGGTGAGGGCCGCGAGCGCGAGACCGAGTCCCGCCCGCGTGCCCGCAAGGCCACGTCCTCGCGCAGGAAGGAGGAGCAGGAGTGAGCACATATGTGTACGGCATCACGGCGAGCTCGCACCCCGCGCTCCCCGAGGACCTGGCCGGGGTCGGCGATCCGCCCCGCCCGGTGCGCATTCTGAAGGCGGGCGACCTTGCGGCCGTCGTGAGCGACGCTCCCGAGGGGCTGCGACCCAAGCGCAAGGATCTGCTCGCACACCAGAACATCCTCGCCGAGGCCGGCTCGGGCGGCGTCGTGCTGCCCATGCGGTTCGGCAGCGCGGCCCCGGACGACGACACGGTCACCAGCGTCCTGTCCGATCGTGCCGACCACTACAAGGAACGCCTTCGCGCCCTCGACGGCAAGGTCGAGTACAACGTCAAGGCCACGCACCAGGAAGACGCCGTCCTGCACCGCGTGATGTCCGAGAACCCGGAGATCCGCGCCATGAGCGAGGCCAACCGGAAGGCGGGCGGCGGCAGTTACGAGCAGCGGCTCCGGCTCGGCGAGATGGTCGTGGCCGCGGTCAAGGCCCGGGAGGCGGAGGACGCGGCCGAGCTGCAGAGCACCCTGGAACCGGCAGCCGCCGCCGTGAGCGCCGGCCCGGAGTCCACGGGGTGGCTGCTCAACGTCTCCTTCCTCGTGGACCGCGACTCCGCCGAGTCGTTCCTGGCCGAGGTGGAGCAGATCCGCAAGAGCCATCCGCACATCGAGCTGCGCGTCAACGGCCCGCTGCCGCCGTACAGCTTCGTCGAGCCCGGTCCCGCCGAGCACGCGGGCAGCACCGCGGGCCCGGGAATCGCCCAGGAGTGACCCCGTGGGACTGATCAAGGAGCTGGTCCTGTTGCCCTTCGCCCCGGTGCGCGGGAGCGGATGGGTGATCGAACAGGTGCTGCACGAGGCGGAACGGATCTACTACGACCCGGCCACCGTCAGGGCCGAACTCGGCAAGCTGGAGGAGCAGTTGGAGGCCGGTGAGATCGACGAGGAGGAGTTCGACCGACAGGAGGACGAGCTTCTGGACCGGCTGGAATTCGGCCAGCGCGGTGGCACGGACACAGGAATCTGGACGACACCATGAACCGAGTGGGACTTGGCCTCGCGATAGGGGCCGGATACGTCCTCGGACGTACGAAGAAGGCGAAACTGGCGTTTGCCATCGGCAGCATGGTGGCCGGCAAGCGGATGCATCTGAGCCCGCGGGCGATCGCGGACCTGGTGTCCCAGCAGATGCAGAACAATCCGCAGTTCAAGGAGATCGGCGACCAGCTGCGCGAGGACCTGCGCGGCGTCGGCAAGGCGGCCTCGGGCGCCATGGTCGAGCGGCAGATGGGCTCCCTCGCCGACCGCCTGCACGGACGCACCAGCGAGGTCCGCGACCAGCTCTCGGGCGTGACGGGGCAGGCGACGGATCTCGTCGGAGGTGACGACGAGGAGGAGCCGGAGGAGAGTGAGGGGGAGGAGCCGCAGGAGGAGTACGAGGACGAGGAGCCGGAGGAAGAGGAGAACGAGGAGCCCGAAGCCGAGCAGTCGGAGGACGACGAGCCCGAGGCCGAGGACGAGTCTGCGGACGACGAGGACGAGGGCGGCCCGGCGCGGAAGACCGCCAAGAAGGCCCCGGTCAAGAAGACCGCCAAGAAGACGGCTCCGAGGAAGGCTCCCGCGAAGACGGCGCCGGCCAAGAAGGCCGCGACGAAGCAGACGGCGGCCAAGAAGACCTCCGCCAAGAAGACGGCAGGCCGCAAGACGACCGCCGCCAGGGGCGGGGCCCGCGGAACTCGGGCCCGCCTGCCGAAGGGAGGCGGTGAGTGATGACCGACACGCTCGGATCCGCGAAGCAAAGCGCTAATGGGGTGACCGGACAGCTGACCGGCCTGGCCCACAGCGAGGCCGCCGACCGGCTGAAGGCCGAACTGCAGGAGTACCTCTCCGCGCAGGCCCAGCGCATGCTGGTCGGAGTGGGCCGCAAACTCGGCGAGACCACCGGCAAGCTCAACGACATCGCCGAGGGGAAAAGCCCCGGCTTGGCCAAGCTCGCCCTCGACGGCGGCCGCAAGCTGGCCGAGGGCAAGGGGCCCCTGCGCTCCGCGCTGGAGCTCGGCGCCACCCGCGCCAAGGACAACGTCGTGTCGGCCTTCAAGGGCCTCGGCGGCGGAGGCAAGGGCAAGCGCAAGAAGAGCGCGGGCAAGAAGCCCATCGTCATCCTCGAGTACGTCGACGTGGGCGTGCCGCTGCGCACGGCCTACGACCAGTGGACCCAGTACCAGGACTTCAGCACCTTCGCGAAGGGCGTGAAGAGCGCCAACCGCAGCGACGACACCCAGTCTGACTGGCAGCTCAAGGTCTTCTGGTCCAACCGCAGCTGGAAGGCGAAGACCACCGAGCAGGTGCCGGACGACCGGATCGCCTGGACCTCGGAGGGCGCCAAGGGCACCGCGAAGGGCGTCGTCTCCTTCCACCGGCTCGACGACAGCCTCACCCGCATTGTGCTGCTCATGGAGTACTACCCGTCGGGCCTGTTCGAGAAGACCGGCAACATCTGGCGTGCCCAGGGCCGCCGGGCCCGCCTCGACCTCAAGAACTTCGTCCGCTTCATCACTCTCAAGGGAGAGGCGGAGGACAGCTGGCGCGGCGAGATCCGCGACGGCGAGGTCGTCCGCAGCCACGAGGACGCGGTGGCCGAGGAGGAGGAAGAGCAGGGCGAGGAGGAGTACGAGGGCGACGAGGAGAACGGCGAGTACGAGGAAGAAGAGGAGCCCAAGGCGGAGGAAGAAGAAGAGGAAGAGGAGCCCGAGGAAGAGGAAGAGGACGGCGAGGAGCCCGAGGGCGAGTACGAGGACGAGTACGAGGAGGAGGGCGAGGAAGAGCCTGAGCCCGAGGAAGAGCCTGAGCCCGAGTACGCCCACGGTGGGAGCCGTCGATGAGCATGGCCGGCCGCCTGCCCGAACCCTACGGACAGGGTTCGGGCGCCAACCTTGCCGACATCCTGGAACGCGTCCTCGACAAGGGCATCGTGATCGCCGGTGACATCCGCATCAACCTGCTCGACATCGAACTCCTCACCGTCAAGCTCCGCCTGATCGTGGCCTCGGTGGACAAGGCGAAGGAGATGGGCATCGACTGGTGGGAGGACGACCCCGCGTTGTCCTCCGGTGCCCGCCGCAAGGAACTCGCACGGGAGAACGCCGAGCTGCGCGAGCGACTCGCCCAGCTGGAGAACGGCCGACTGGAAGAGGGTCGTGCAGTGCGCGAAGAGGAGGAGGCCCCATGACCGGACTGCGGTACGTCTACGCCGTCTGCCGTCCCTTCGGCGCCCCGTTGCAGTCCCAGCTGAAAGGTGTGGCGGGTGATCCGCCCAGAGTGCTCACCCACCACGGCCTGATCGCCGTGGTCAGTCATGTGCCGGAGCGGGACTTCGCGGAGGAGCCGCTCCGCAGGCGTCTGGAGGACCTGGACTGGCTGACGGAGACGGCGCGGGCCCATCAGAGCGTGATCGACGCGCTCACGGTCGTCACCACTCCGCTGCCGCTGCGGCTCGCGACCGTCTTCCGGGACGACAGCGGTGTCCGCGTGATGATGGAGGCGCGCGAGGACGACTTCCGGCGCACCCTCGACCGGCTGGAGGGGCGGGTGGAATGGGGCGTCAAGGTGTATGCCGAAATCGAGCCCGAGGAAAGCGCCGCACCCCCGCAGAAGGCGGTGTCGGGCCGGGACTATCTGCGTCAGCGGCGTATGCGGGTGCGGGCGGACGAGGACATGTGGAAGCAGACCGAGGAGTTCGCCGAGCACCTGCACGCGGCGCTTTCCGCTTACGCCGATGATTCCCGATTGCATGCTCCGCAGAATCCCGCCCTGTCCGGAGTCTCCGGCCGGAATGTCCTCAACGCCGCCTATCTGGTGTCCCGCCGTGATTCCGAGGAATTCGTGGAGCTGGTGGACCAGAGCAAGGACGAGACGAAGCTGAACAGTCCGGCGATACGAGTCGAACTCACCGGCCCATGGGCCGCCTATTCCTTTACGGGGGAAGAGTCGTGACGGTTGTCGAACGTCGTGAGATCGCCCTGGTGGACCTGCTGGACCGGCTGCTCGCCGGCGGGGTCGTCATCACGGGGGACATCACCCTGCGCATCGCGGACGTCGACCTGGTGCGCATCGACCTGAACGCGCTGATCAGCTCGGTCAACGAGCAGGTTCCGTCACCTTGGGGGGAACTCACATGACCCGCAACCGCAACCGTCTGGACCTGGAACCCGACACCGTCGAGCGCGACCTCGTCAAGCTGGTGCTGACCGTGGTCGAGCTGCTGCGCCAGCTCATGGAGCGCCAGGCGCTGCGCCGCTTCGACACCGGGGACCTCAGCGAGGAGCAGGAGGAGCGGATCGGGCTCACGCTCATGCTGCTGGACGACCGTATGACCGAGCTGCGTGAGCGCTACGGACTGCGGCCCGAGGACCTGAATCTGGACCTCGGGCCGCTCGGGCCGTTGCTTCCCAGGAGCTGACTACCAGCGGTACCAGCGGCCCCTGCCCCCGGCCGCTGTTGTGCCGCGCACCAGGAATCCCAGCAGCCACAGCACGATAACCGCCAGCGCAAACCACCACAGTATCTTCAGTGCGAATCCCGCGCCGAAAAGAATCAGCGCGAGAAGCAGTACGAGCAGAACAGCAACCATAATTCGAACCTCCTGTTCTCCGGGTATCCCAGAAATGGAGATTCAGGCGCCTTTTCGGCACAAAATCTCTCCGTGCAGCACACTGAACCAGCCGTCCTCCTGGGTGCCCCACTCCCGCCAGGCCTCCGATACGGCCCGCAGCTGCTCGGTGGTGGCGTGCCCGCCCTCGGTGGCCCGCTCGGCATAGGCGGAAGCGAGGGTCCGGTCCGCCCACAGCCCGCTCCACCAGGCCCGCTCCTGCTCTGTGGAGAATGTCCACGTGCTGGAGGTGGCGGTGACGTCGCTCAGGCCCGCCTTCAGCGCCCAGGACTTCAGCCGCCGCCCCGCGTCCGGCTCGCCGCCGTTGGCGCGCGCCACCCGGCGGTACAGGTCCGACCAGTCGTCCATCCCCTGGGAGGCGGGATACCAGGTCATGGCCGCGTAGTCCGAGTCGCGGACGGCGATGATCCCGCCCGGTTTCGTCACCCGCACCATCTCGCGCAGCGCCTGCACCGGGTCGCCGACGTGCTGCAGCACCTGGTGCGCGTGGACCACGCAGAACGTGTCGTCGGCGTGGTCCAGGCCGTGCACGTCCGCGACCGCGAAGTCGACGTTCGTCAGACCCCGTTCGGCGGCCGTGGCCCGGGCCTGGTCCAGGATCCCCGGCGCGTGGTCGACGCCGGTGACGTGTCCGTCGGGGACCAGCGCCGCCAGGTCGGCGGTGATGGTCCCCGGGCCGCAGCCGATGTCCAGGATCTTCATGTGGGGCTTCAGCGAACCGAGCAGATAGGCCGCGGAGTTGGCGGCGGTCCGCCAGGTGTGGGAGCGCAGCACCGACTCGTGGTGCCCGTGCGTGTAGACGGCGGTCTCGTGCGGCTTCGACATGGCTGAACTCCCCTGTTCGACGGCTTGCCGGTACCGGTCACCGTACGTCCGCATGTCGAATGATGAGACCCGCGTTTTGCAATGTGGACTGATGGAGTGTCAGTCACCGGCGAGGGGGCGGTACACCGTGAGCGCCTCGGGGAGCTTCTCCAGCGTCACCTCACCCTCCGCCTCGGTGACTTCGCCGTCGTGGGCGAGGAGCGTGCCGGGGGCGACGCCCTCCAGGTGCAGACGGCCCACCTGGACCGCCGCGTGGACGGGGGAGCGGGTCAGCGGGCCCGCCAGGGCGGCCGCGAGCAGCCGCAGCGCGGGACGGCGGCCGCCGTGCACCACCCGTACGTCGAGCTGCCCGTCCGCGAGATCGAGCCGGCGGCCGGGCGCCAGGCCCATCCGGTGGTAGGTGCCGTTGCCGACGAACAGCAGCCACAGCGGGCGTACCTGGCCGCCGAACTCGGCCTCCAGCGGATGCCGGCCCGTGCGCAGGACGCGCAGGGCCGCGAGCACCCCGGCCGGCCAGCCGCCGATCCGCCCCGACCAGCGGTCCCGCACCCGCACCAGCTCCGGGTACACCCCCAGGCTGAAGGTGTTGAGGAAGATGCCCTGCCGGCTGCCGCAGACGAACCGGCCGACGTCCACGCGCACCCCCTCGCCCTGCTGGACGGCCCGGCTCAGATCGCGGACGTCCTCGACCCCCAGGTCGTAGGCGAAGTGGTTCAGGGTGCCGCCGGGCAGCACCGCGAGCGGCAGGCCGTGGTGCAGGGCGACCTCGGCGGCCGCGTTGACGGTGCCGTCGCCGCCGCACACGCCGAGCACCCGGGCGCGGGTCGCGGCCTTCTCCAACTCGGCCCGCAGATCTCCCGGTTGGCACTCGACGACCTCGGCGGCCGGCAGGCTGTCCCGCAGGGCGCGTACCCGGTCGGCGGTGCCCGAGCCGTTGTTCGCCACCACGACCAGGCCCTCGCCGTCCGGCAGTGCCGGGACCTCGGCGCGGGGCCGGGCCGGCGGGACGAGCTGGGCGCGGGTCGGCACCAGGCCCCGTACGGCGTAGGCGGCGCCCGCGCCCAGGACGGCTCCCGCGAGCACGTCGCTCGGGAAGTGCACCCCGGTGTAGACGCGGGAGAGCGCCACGGACCAGGCGATGGGGGCCACCGCCGCACCCCAGGCCGGCGACTCCAGTGCGACACCGGTCGCGAAAGCGGCCGCCGACGCGGAGTGCCCGGACGGGAACGAGGTGGTGATCGGCTGGCGCTTCAGCTGCCGCACCAGCGGCACCGGATCCAGCACCGGCCGCGGGCGGCGCACCGAGCGCTTGCCGAGGGTGTTGATGGTCAGGGAGGCCAGGCTGAGCGAGGCGAGACCGCGCGCGGCGGCCCGGCGGGCCCGCGGGGTACGGCTCGCCGCCATCGCGGCGGCCGCCGCGAACCACAGCACACCGTGGTTCGCGCTCCGGCTCAGCCGGGGCAGCACGCGCTCGGCGGCCGGCCAGTTCCGCTCGGCCGCGAACTCGAAGAGACGGCAGTCGAGGGCGAGCAGCCGGCTGCGCAGCAGGTGCGGGCCGGGCTTCGGGACGGTGAGGTCGACGTCAGGGCTCATGAAGTGCCGGGTACCCTGAAGTGCCCGTTCCTTGTCCCACGGGCGGTGATCGACACCCGGAGGGCCCTGTATGCGTCTGCTCCTCATACGCCACGGTCAGACCCCCTCGAACGTCGATCTCCTGCTCGACACCGCCGTCCCGGGTCCGGGGCTGACCGCGCTCGGCGAGCAGCAGGCCGCCGCCCTCCCCGAGGCGCTCGCCGACGAGGACATCGAGGCCCTGTACGCCTCCACGCTGGTGCGTACGCAGCTCACCGCCGCCCCGCTGGCCGCCGCCCGCGGCCTCGACGTCCTGGTGAGGGACGGCATCCGCGAGCTCACCGCGGGCGACCTGGAGATGCTGCCCGGCGACACCGAGCACGGTGCGCTCTACATGAAGACGGTGTTCGCGTGGGCGGCCGGCGACACCGAGCTGCGGATGCCCGGCGGCGAGAGCGGCGCCGAGGCGCTCGCCCGCTACGACGCCGTCGTCGCCGAGGCCGCACGCAGCGGCGCCGCGACGGTCGCCATGGTCAGCCACGGCGCGGCGATCCGCATGTGGACCGCGGCCCGCGCCGACAACGTGGACGTTCCCTTCGCCGCCGCCCGCCCCCTCGAGAACACCGGCGTGGTGATCCTGGAGGGCTCGCCCGGCGACGGCTGGAAGGCCCTGTCGTGGGCGGGTGCCCTGGTGGCCCCGGCAGGCGAGGGCGGACCCGCGGGCCGTCCCCTCGACGAGACCGCACAGACCGCATAAGCGTTTGCCCGACCCCCGGCCCGGCCCGCAGAATGCCTCCTCATGGGACATCTGGAAGCCGCACACCTCGAGTACTACCTCCCCGACGGGAGGGCGCTGCTCGGCGATGTGTCCTTCCGGGTGGGCGAAGGGGCCGTCGTCGCCCTCGTCGGACCGAACGGCGCCGGCAAGACGACTCTGCTGCGGCTGATCTCCGGCGAGCTGAAACCGCACGGCGGCACCGTCACCGTCAGCGGCGGTCTCGGCGTGATGCGGCAGTTCGTGGGGTCCGTACGGGACGAGACGACCGTACGGGACCTGCTGGTGTCCGTGGCGCCACCCCGGATCCGCGAGGCCGCGCAGGCCGTCGACAAGGCCGAGCACGCCATCATGACCGTGGACGACGAGGCGGCCCAGCTGCAGTACGCGCAGGCCCTCGCCGACTGGGCGGAGGCGCGCGGGTACGAGGCGGAGACGCTGTGGGACATGTGCACCACGGCCGCGCTCGGGGTGCCGTACGAGAAGGCGCAGTTCCGGCAGGTGCGCACGCTGTCCGGCGGTGAGCAGAAGCGGCTCGTCCTGGAGGCGCTGCTGCGTGGCACGGACGAGGTGCTGCTGCTCGACGAGCCCGACAACTACCTCGACGTGCCCGGCAAGCGCTGGCTGGAGGAGCGGCTGAAGGAGACCCGCAAGACGGTCCTCTTCGTCTCCCACGACCGTGAGCTCCTCGCCCGCGCCGCGGAGAAGATCGTGTCGGTGGAGCCCTCGCCCGCGGGCGCCGACGCCTGGGTGCACGGCGGCGGCTTCGCCACCTACCACGACGCCCGGCGTGAACGCTTCGCCCGCTTCGAGGAGCTGCGCCGCCGCTGGGACGAGAAGCACGCACAGCTGAAGAAGCTGGTGCTGAGCCTCCGTCAGGCGGCCTCCATCAGCCATGAGTTGTCGTCCCGCTACCAGGCCGCGCAGACGCGCCTGCGCAAGTTCGAGGAGGCGGGCCCGCCCCCGGAGCCGCCGCGTGAGCAGGACATCACGATGCGCCTCAAGGGCGGCCGCACCGGGGTGAGGGCCGTCACCTGCAAGGGACTTGAGCTGACCGGTCTGATGAAGCCCTTCGACCTGGAGGTCTTCTACGGCGAGCGGGTCGCCGTCCTCGGCTCCAACGGCTCCGGCAAGTCGCACTTCCTGCGGCTGCTGGCCGGCGACGAGGTGGCGCACACGGGGGAGTGGAAGCTCGGCGCGCGGGTCGTGCCCGGGCACTTCGCCCAGACCCACGCCCATCCCGAGCTCCAGGGCCGCAAGCTGCTGGACATCCTGTGGCAGGAACACTCCCAGGACCGGGGCGCGGCGATGTCCCGCCTGCGCCGCTACGAGCTCACGAACCAGGCGGAGCAGACCTTCGACCGGCTCTCCGGCGGCCAGCAGGCCCGGTTCCAGATCCTGCTGCTCGAGCTGGAGGGCGTCACGGCTCTGCTGCTGGACGAGCCGACCGACAACCTGGACCTGGAGTCCGCCGAGGCGCTCCAGGAGGGGCTGGAGGCCTTCGACGGTACGGTGCTTTCGGTCACGCACGACCGCTGGTTCGCCCGGTCCTTCGACCGGTATCTGGTGTTCGGCAGCGACGGGCGCGTCCGCGAGACCGCCGAGCCGGTGTGGGACGAGCGGCGTGTGGAGCGGGTTCGATAGGCATCAACCAGCCCGTCCGGCGTTTGAGGACGAGGCCCTTTCAGGGCCGAACGGGGGTCTGGGGGGCGGTAGCCCCCAGACGCGCGGTGAACTCACGTCCAGCGCAGCAGCGCACCCAGGCCGCCCGCCGGGATCTGGCCCCCCGTCGCCTCCGCCGCTGGGGCCACCGACAGGGCCGGGGCGCCCGTCGTCACCGCCGAGCGGATCAGGGCGTCGTCCGCGCGGGCCGGCCAGGAGCGCTGTTTGCCGAGGATCTTCAGGTCCGTGCGGCGGACCGCCAGCTGGTCGGGGTCCTCACCGATCCACACCTCGCGGTGCGCGTCGGGGCCGTCGGGACGGATCAGCAGCTCTTCGATGCGGTGCTCGCGGGCCGCCTCGACCAGCGCGGGCACGCCCTCCACGGCCCCGGAGCGCCCCTCGGGGCCCGGTTCGCGAGCCGCCAGGAACCGTTCCAGCTCCCGTTCGGCCCGCTGCCGTACGTGCTCCGCGCGGGCCTGCTCGACATCCTCGTCGAGCAGCCTGCTGCCGGCCCCGTGCGGGGCCTCGACGACCATGTCCTGCAGCCGCCGGGGCAGCCGGTCGTGCACCGCCCGCTTCTCCCGCTCCTCACCCACGAGAACCAGCAGGTCGGCGCGGGTCTCCTCCTGGCAGACGACGAGCGCGTCGGCGATCTCGGCCGCGTTGTGCTCCCAGGTGTTCTCCACCTTCAGCTGGAAGTGCCGCACCGACCAGTCACCCGTGCTCGTACGGTGGACCGGCCACTGCCGCCCGCTGACCGTGCCGGCCTCCTGCCCGCCCAGCGAGGTGCGCAGCTCGAAGTCCGCGCCCTTGCGGTCGATGTACGCCACCACGCAGGCCGGGTCCTCGCCCGCCAGTTCCAGCAGGGGCGAGGTGTGCGGAAGCGGCGCCCAGTGCGCGCTGTCCGGCTGCGGGGGCCGGGCCAGCGGCGGGTCCAGCACCACCTCGCCGGCGCGCGCGAACAGGGCTCGCCCGTGGGGCTCGGAGGAGTGCTGAAGCTCGTCGAGTGCCTCCTGGACGGCCTGGCACGTCGCCTGGTCCGCCCCCTGCCGATCGAGGTCGCGGGCCAGCGCCACGGCCGTCAGATGTCGTTCGTGGGGCGTGTCCTCCGTATGCCGGGACGTGTCGACGTACACGGAGGCCCAGGGGCCCGGATGTTCGTAGAGTGGATGCAGGAAAGCGAGATCCATGGTTCCCTCCCGGATGCCGCTTGGGACTGGTGTTCACCGGGCGGGTACCCGGACCGCATGGACGAACACGACGAGCGGGGTGCCACCATGACCGGAGTCGACCCCAGCCGGCTGGACGACCAGCAGCTCATGAAGGAGCTGGAGACGATCCACCGCACGCGCCACGACACGCTGCTGTACGGCTCGACGGACGCGCTGCGGGCCCACAACGATCGCATGGCCCAGCTGGAGGGCGAGTACCTGCGCCGCAACCCGCGGCGCATGGTGGCCGCGGGCCGCACCCGTGAAGGCGCACGGGACCGCCGGTGCGGGGAGTCGGCGACTCCCTGAATCACGGCGCTTCCTCAGTGGCGTACCGGTGGCCGGTCCCCATGCCGGTGCGCCGCTATCGCGTCGATGAACGCCTGTACGAACTCGGTGTCCGGTGTGCCCGGTGACGTGTCCGTCACCACGCCCCGGTCGGACACCGCGCCCCGGTCCCCGGTGGACAGCCGCAGGCCCTCGGGTTCCAGGGCGGACAGGACGCCCACGCCCGAGCCGAGTGCGCCCACCGGCTTGCCGTGCCGGTAGGCGTCCCGCACGAAGCGCAGCGCGTCCGGGTCCTTCACCGCCGCCGGGGCGCCGTCCTGCCCGCCGGGCAGCAGCACCGCGTCGTACAGCACGGAGGCGACGGTCGGCAGCGCACGGTCGACCGCGTACGACTCGCCGTCGGCGCCCCTGACCGTGCCGTCCGTCGGCGCCAGCGCCTCGACGATCGCACCCCCGGCGGCCAGCGCCTCCCGTACGGAGGTGACCTGCTCGGCGTCCACGCCGTCGGTGACGAGGACCGCGATCTGCCGGGTGCGGATCGAGCCGTCGCCGCGCAGCGACTCGAGGCTGAGCGCGGGCGAGGCGAGTTTGTACGTCCCCGGTTCGGCGCCGTCCGGCTCCGGCACACCGATGCCGCGCGCCACCTCGCGCGCCAACCCGCCGTCCACCTTGGCCAGTTCCTCGACCGTCCGGGCCCGGACGGTCATCGCGCCGACCTTGCCGAGTTCGAACCGGAACGCCGCCACGATGTGCTGCTTCTCCCAGTCCGTCATGCTGTGGAAGAACATCGCGGGCTGGCTGTAGTGGTCCTTGAAGCTCTCGCTGCGCTTGCGGATCTTGGCGCCGTCGACACGTTCCGCATAGTGCGTGTAGGCGTTCGCGTCCGCCCCGGCGTGGGCGGGGCAGCCGCCACCGAGGGAGTTCGGGAAGTAGTTCGTGCCCCGGTGGATCGCGCCCTGGTGGTAGCCGTCGCGCTGGTTGGTGCGCACGGGCGCCACCGGACGGTTGACCGGGATCTGCGCGAAGTTGGGGCCGCCCAGGCGGATCAACTGCGTGTCCAGGTAGGAGAAGTTGCGGGCCTGCAGCAGCGGGTCGTTGGTGAAGTCGATGCCGGGGACCACGTTGCCGGTGTGGAAGGCGACCTGCTCGGTCTCCGCGAAGAAGTTCTCCGGGTTGCGGTTGAGGACCATCCGGCCGATCGGCCGGACCGGCACCTGCTCCTCCGGGATGAGCTTCGTGGCGTCCAGCAGATCGAAGGCGAAGGCGAACTCGTCCTCCTCCGGGACGAGTTGGACGCCGAGCTCCCACTCCGGGTACTCGCCCGCCTCGATCGCGTCCCACAGGTCGCGCCGGTTGAAGTCGGGGTCGCGGCCCTGGCACTCCTGTGCCTCGTCCCACACCAGGGAGTGCACGCCCAGCTTCGGCTTCCAGTGGAACTTCACGAACGTGCCGCGCCCGTCGGCGTTCACGAACCGGAAGGTGTGCACGCCGAAGCCCTGCATCATGCGGTAGCTGCGCGGGATCGCCCGGTCCGACATCAGCCACATGATCGCGTGCAGCGTCTCGGGCTGCAGCGACACGAAGTCCCAGAGCGTGTCGTGCGCGGAGGCGCCCGTCGGGATGTCGTTGTGCGGTTCCGGCTTCACCGCGTGCACGAAGTCGGGGAACTTGATGCCGTCCTGGATGAAGAAGACCGGGAAGTTGTTCCCGACCAGGTCGTAGTTCCCCTCCGACGTGTAGAACTTGGTCGCGAAGCCGCGCACGTCCCGCACGGTGTCCGCCGAGCCGCGCGGCCCCTGCACCGTCGAGAACCGCACGAAGACCGGTGTCTGCACGGAGGGGTCCTGCAGAAAGGCCGCGCGAGTGAACTCGGCGCAGGACTCGTACGGTTCGAAGTAGCCGTACGCGCCCGCCCCCCCGCGCGTGCACCACCCGCTCCGGGATGCGTTCGTGGTCGAAGTGGGTCAGCTTCTCCCGGAAGTGGAAGTCCTCCATCAGCGTCGGACCGCGCTCGCCCGCGGCCAGCGAGTCGTCGGTGTGGTCGACCTCGACGCCCTGGTCGGTGGTGAGCGGCCCGCCCGCCGGATCGTCCGCGTGGAAGGAGGCGCGCTGTTGCTGCTTCCGGTCGGCGGGGGAGCCCATCAGCCGGCCCCCTCGGCGAACACATGCAGGAAGGCGTCGCAGAACGCCTTCAGGTCGTCCGGCTTGCGGCTGGTGACCAGCTTTCCGGCGCCATTGTCGTCGATCTTCACCTGTTCGTCGACCCAGGTGCCGCCGGCATTGCGGATGTCCGTCTTGAGGCTCGGCCAGGAGGTCAGCTCACGGCCCCGCACGACGTCCGCCTCGACCAGCGTCCACGGGGCGTGGCAGATCGCGGCGACGGGCCGGCCCTGGTCGAAGAAGTCCCGTACGAACGCGACGGCCTTCTCGTCCATGCGCAGGAAGTCGGGGTTGGCCACCCCGCCCGGCAGGACCAGAGCGCCGAAGGAGGCGGCCGAGGTCTCGCCCACCACCTCGTCCACGGGGAACGTGTCCGCCTTGTCGAGGTGGTCGAAGGCCTGGATACGGCCGGACTTGGTCGACACCAGCACGGGTTCGTGGCCCGCGTCCTTCGCCGCCTGCCACGGATCGGTGAGCTCGATCTGCTCGACACCCTCGGGTGCGGTCAGGAATGCGATGCGCATGATGGTTCAACGTCCTTTCCTGGCACGCCAGTTGGCCTCGTCGGTCCTGGCGCGCTTCTTGTTGCGGCGGCCCGCGCGCACACAGCGCACGAGCTCCTCGCCGTACGGCAGCACCACACAGGCGCCGATCGCGGCGGCGATGCCCGCGAGATAGCCGCGGGACAGCGGGCGGCGGCGCGGCACCAGACGCCAGGCGTCGGCGCGGCCCGCTCCGCCGCGCAGCAGTGCCTTGACCTGGTCGGCATGCAGACACATCAGGGCGGACAGCGCGCCGTACGGCAGCGACTCAAGGAAGCTGTGGATGTGCTGCTCCAGCGGGGTGACCTCACGATCGCTCCTCACCGCCGTACGCACGTCCCACAGCGCGGTCGCCTCATGCACCGCGGCGCCGCCCAACTGCACCGTCAGGAGCAGCGGGTTGACCTCGTAGCGCAGGGTCAGCGCGATGGGGATGCCGACCTCCGCCATCATCAGCGAGTGGATCAGCGACTCCTTGGTGCCCGCCGTGTCCTCGATGCGGCTGCGCCGGTGCATCACCCAGTCGGCGAGACCGGGCACGAACCAGCCGGGCAGCAGCCCGTACAGCAGATAGCGGGTGGTCACATCACCGACGTCGACGGTGACACTGGTGGCGCTGATCTCGGCGGCCTGGTCCCGGCTCATACGCTGCCCCGGCCGTCGGGCACGGCAAGGCTGATCTCGGCGAGCGCCGAGTCGGGGTCCTGCACCGTGGCCAGATCGCCGAGGCTCACCATCCCGACCGGCAGCCCGTCCTCCACGACCGGCAGCCGGCGGACGGCGTGCGCGCGCATGAGCGCCACGGCGGCCGAGACGGGATCGTCCGGGCCGACCAGCACCGGATCGGGGTGCACACGGACTGTGCGCTCACCGTCAGCGGATCGACGCCGTCCGCCACCGCCCGCACCGTGATGTCACGATCGGTGAGGACTCCCACGACCTGCTGCCCGTCGGCCACCAGCACATCTCCGATGCCCTGCGACCGCATCAGCTGCGCCGCCTCGACGAGTGACGCGTCCGGGCGGACGGCGACCACGCCCGGTGTCATGACCTCCCTGACGAAATCCGCGCTCGCTGCCATCACTGTGGGTACTTCTCCGTTCCCGGCCGGTGGCCGTCGTCGGGGTGACGCCGCCCGCAGTACCCCCGGGCCCGGGGCTCATGCGCCGCGGCGGGCCCTTGTACTCCGGCGACCGCGGGATCCGGCCGAGTCCGGGCCTACGTCCTTCGCTCCCGGCCGGTCCCGGCGAGTGCCTCCGCCAGCTCCTGGACGGTGCTGTAGCGCGCCGTGCGGGGCAGCCGCTCCACGGGCTCGATCAGCGCGTCGGGCGCGTACGCCCGGCGCAGTGCGTGGACGAGCTCGCGGGGGCCTGCGGGGAACACCCGGCGGTTCAGGTGCCGGGCCAGTTCCGTGCGGATCGCGGCCAGGGACGCGCGGGAGCGTCCCGGTGCGATCGGACCGCCCGCGACCTCAGGGTCGTCGTCGGCGGTGGGCTCGGGGTCGTGCCATTCCTCGGTCCGCGTCGGGTGTCCGGACCGGAGCAGACCCTGCAGTTCGTGCTTCATCTCTTCGTCGCGGTGGACGCTCAGCCGGTCACTGCCTCGCTGCATGACTCCCTCCAGATCTTCGGGGGTGAGCTCCGCGTACCCGAAGACCGGAGGCCGACACAGGGTTTGCGGCCCGAAAGCCGGGAACCCGGCATCCGCCCTCCACGCACACCCTCGGGGAGGAATCGGCCATGGCACTGCTCGCCGTGATCATCCCGCTTCTCATGCTCGGCATGGTGCTTGCACTCGGCCGTTACGAGGAGTTCCTGCTGCCCGTGAAGAAGCCCGACCCGAGCGATGAAGCCCCGGTCGGCCCCCTCGGTGCGACCGTTCCACTCCCGGTCCTGCGGATCCCGCGAGGCCCGGGCCGAGTGGTTGCTTCAGGAACGAGTGCGATCAGGACCGCGCGCCGCAGGCGCCGCCGCCACCCTTCCCCGCACTCTCCTCGCTGACCTTCAGCCCCGCCTCCCGGCCGCCTCCAGCAGTGCCTCCAACTGCCGCAGCGGCTCCGCGCCGGCGATCCGCAGTACGACCGTGTCCGCGCCGGCCGCCGCAAGCCGGCCGATCCGTTCGGCAGCCGCCGAGGCGGGTCCCGCGACGGTGAACACCTCGTCCCGCGGGCGGCCGAGCCAGGCGGCGTGCCCCTCGATGTGCGGTTGCAGGGCGCGGGCCACCTCGTCGGGGTCGTCACCGACGGAGGCGAAGGCGAGGACCGTCAGGGTGTGGCCGGGCGCGGCGCCGCCCTTGGCGGTCAGCGCACGGGCGTTCTCCAGGTCGCCGGGGCCGTGCCCCTCGGTGATCACGGTGCCGTCCGCGACCCGGCCGGACAGTTCGAGCGAACGGGGGCGTACGACGCCGGCGACCACCGGCGGCACCTCGGCCGGGGGATGCACCAACTCGACGCCCTCCAGGCGCACTTCACGTCCGGCCAGCTCCACCCGCTGCCCGCGCAGCAGGGCGCGCACCGAGGTGACCGTCTCCTCCAGCAGGGCGAGCGGCGAGCGCGGCGCGACGCCCACCTGGACCATCCACTCCCGCACCCCGTGCCCGATGCCGGCCACCAGCCTTCCTGGGAACACCCGTGCCAACGTGGCCAGTTCCATCGCCAGCAGCGCCGGGCTGCGCAGCGGGGCGGGCGCGATGCCGAGGCCCACCCGGATGCGTTCCGTCGCTCCCAGGGCGACCGCCGCCGCCGAGACTCCGCCGTTCCACCCGAGGTCCTCGACCACCCACAGGTCGTCCACTCCGAGCGCCTCGGCCCGCCGCGCGAACCCGGGCAGCTCTTCCGGCGCCCAGTCGCGGTCGTACATCACACCGATCCGTACGTTCGTCATGCCCGGAACCTATGTGCCGGTGAGATGACGATCAACGGGGGTTGGCCGCGGGGATGCCGGCTGAGTCCCCAAGAATTCAGGACCTTTCTGCACAGTCACCCCAGGACGCACGCGTCCGCCTGGGTGCCGGCACGGTGCAGGACCGCAGTGGCGCGCTCCGGAAGCACGGTGGTGTCCGGGCCGCGTGACCATGCCATCAGGAATCGACTTCTCGCAAGGAGGTGTCGGTCAGACTGGCGGCGAGCCATTGCTCGACGGCCGTGATGTGGACGGTCGCGGCAGAGGCGGCCAGCAGGGCGTCGCGTGACTGGAGGGCGTCGAGTATCTGCTCATGGTCCTGGTGGGCGTTGTCCAGGGCGTGACGGGTCTTGCTGCCGCGGACGATACGGACCCGTTGGGTGCGGGTGGAGAGCACTTGCAGCAGCATCGACAGCACGGGGTTGCCGACGGCTTCGACGATCCTGAGGTGGAATGCTGTGTCGTGGGCGACGAACTCCTCCACGGTGGTGACGGTCCGGGACCGGTTGAGGATGTTGCGCAGTTCCTGGAGGTCCTTCGGTTTCAGGAGCGCGGCGGCCAGCCCGGTCGCCTGCGGTTCGAGCAGCCGGCGTACCTGGAGCAGCTGCAGAGCCGTGTGGCCCTGGGAGACGTCCGCGGCGAAGGAGAGGCTCTCCAGCAGCAGGTGGGGCTCCAGGCTGGAGACGTACGTGCCGTCGCCCTGACGGGTGATCAGTATCCGCATGGCGGTCAGCGCCCGCACGGCCTCGCGCAGGGAATTGCGGGACAGGCCGAGTTGTTCGGCGAGGATCTCCTCCCTGGGCAGCCGGGATCCGGGGGCGAGTTCGCCGTCGACGATCATCGCCTTGATCTTGTCGATCGCATCGTCCGTCAGTGCCACGGGCGTGCCTCTCCGTGCCGGGGATGAGTGGGACGGGCTCTGCCGGGGTTGGTTCGAGGCCGGCAGAGCCGCTTGCCGTGCGTGGCTATTCCTGCTTCTCGCCGGAGGCGAAGCGGGAGATGATCAGGGCGACGATGATGATGGCGCCGTTGAGGAACTGGTTCCACAGCGGGGGTACGCCCGCCAGAGTCATCACGTTGACGACCAGTTGGAGGGTGAGGACGCCGGTGAGGGCGCCGAAGACGGAGCCCTTGCCGCCGTTGAGGCTGACTCCGCCGATGACGGTCGCGGCGAAGACCTGGAAGATCCAGCCGCTGCCCTGGGTGGCGGAGATGGAGCCGTAGTGGCCGCTGTAGAGGATGCCGGCGAACGCGGCGAGGACGCTGCCGAGGACGAGGACGATCCACACGATGCGGTCGACGCGGATGCCCGCGGTGCGGGCGGCCTCCGCGTTGCCGCCGATCGCGTACAGCGCGCGGCCGTGCCGGAGCCAGGCCAGTGCACTGCCGCCGAGGGCGAAGAGCAGCGCGCACACCCAGATGGCGGCGGGTACGCCCATCCAGGAGGTCCTGCCCAAGTAGGTGAAGGAGGAGGGTAGTTCGACGATCGACTGCCCCTGGGAGAGGGCGACCTGGAGGCCGCGGAGCATGGTCAGGGCGCCGAGGGTGACGATGAAGCCGTTGAGTCGCAGGGTGAGGATGAGGAAGCCGTTGACGGCACCGATCAGTGCGCCGATCAGCAGACAGAGGGGGATCGCTGCCCACTCCGGAAAGAGACCCAGCCCGTTGAACCGGCCGCCGCTGGTCGGCAGGACGAGCCACACGGCGATGACGGGGGCCACGCCGATGGTGGATTCGAGTGACAGGTCCATCCGCCCGGCGACCAGGATGAAGGTCGTGGCGAGCACGAGCAGGCTCAGTTCGGTGGACTGCTGGGCCACACCGATGAGGTTGTCGGCGGTCAGGAAGGCCGGCGAGACGATGAACCCGATCAGGCCGAGCACGAGGATCGCCGGAACCAGGGACAGTTCACGGAAGCGCCCGAGGTCGACCCGGCGGGGCGTGGTGGGCGCGGCGACAGGCGCGGCCTTGCCCACTTCGGGGTCGGTGAGATCTGTGGTGGCGGACATGACTACCTTCCGTGCTCGTCTGCGCGGGTTGAGGCGGTTACGGCGGATGCGGGGGACGCGGTGGCGGGGGCCGAGTCGCCGCTGACGCCTTCGATGGCGGCGACGACGGCTTCGTCCTTCCAGCCGCGGTCGAACTCGGCGACCACGCGTCCGTGGAACATGACGACGACCCGATCACAGACCCTCAGGTCGTCCAGCTCGTCGGAGACGATCAGTGCGGCCTTGCCGCCGTCCGCGACCTGCCGGATACGGCCGAGGAGGAATTCCTTGGACTTGACGTCCACCCCGTTGGTGGGCCGGATGGCCACCAGGACGTGCGGGTCGGTGGCCAGCGCACGGGCGACGACGACCTTCTGCTGGTTGCCGCCCGAGAGGGCGGAGACCGGGGTCGCGGCTCCCGGGGTCTTGATGTCGAGGTCGCGGATCATGCGCCCGGCGAACGCCTTGGTGCGGGCCGGCAGGACCGTGCCGAACGGACCGAGCTGGTCGGTGACGGTGAGCGTCGCGTTCTCCGCCACGCTGCGGTTGTTCACCAGTCCCTGAAGGTGGCGGTCCTCGGGGACCAGTCCGACTCCGGCGGTGAGCGCGGACGGCACGCTGCCGGTGCGTACGCTCCTGCCGCCGACCGCAATGCGGCCGTCCTCGGCGCGGTGCAGGCCGGCGATCGCCTCACCCACCTGCACATTGCCGCTGGCGGTGGCGCCGGCGAGTCCGACGACCTCGCCGGAGCGGACCGAGAGGGAGATGTCCTCGCAGACGCCGGGCAGTGTCAGGCCGTCGATCGTCAGCAGTTCCTCGGCGTCGGGCCGCGCGGCCCGGGCCCCGCCCGCCGTGGCGATGGCCGTGTGGGCGGGCTCGCCGGTCATGGCCTCCACCAGTGCCTGGTGCCCGAGTTCGGCGACGGGCGCGGTGAGGATGTGGCTCGCGTCGCGGTAGACCGTGACCGTGGTGCAGAGGTCGTACACCTCTTGCAGGTGGTGCGAGATGAAGAGGAAGGCGACGCCCTGGTCCTGGAGGTCATGGAGTTTTCCGAAGAGCCGGTCGATGCCGCGGGCGTCGAGTTTGGCGGTCGGCTCGTCGAGGATGATGAAGCGTGCGCCGAAGGACAGCGCCCGGGCGATCTCCACGAACTGCCGCTGCTCGACGGTGAGGTCCCTGGCCCGGGCGGCGGGGTCGACGGCCACGCCGTACTCGCCGAGCAACTCCTCCGCACGCAGCCGCAGTTGCTTCCAGCGGATGGGCTGCATCGCCCTGCCGCTCTGCCGGTTCAGGAAGAGGTTCTCGGCGACGGTCAGTTCCCCGATGATGGTGGAGCGCTGGTAGACACAGGCGACACGGGAGCGCCAGGCGTCGATGTCACCGAAGGCGGGTGCGGGCTCACCGGAGAAGCGCAGGGTTCCGGTGTCGGGTTGCTGGAGGCCGGTGAGGATGGACACCAGCGTGGACTTGCCGGCGCCGTTGCGTCCGACCAGGGCGTGCGACTCGCCCGGGGCGACGGTGATGCGGGCTTCGCGCAGGGCGACGGTCGCGCCGAAGCGTTTGCTGATGCCGGTCGCCTCGGCCACCGGGGCCGGGGTGCCGGGGCCGGTCGCGGTGTCCGCCATGGTGGATACCGTCCTTTGCGTACGGAGGCTGGGGCCAGGGGCGCGGGCGTGGGGAGACGGAGGATGTGGTCCTCGCCCCCCGATGCGGAGGGCGGGACCTGACCGTCATCAGCCCACGTTGTTGCCCCACAGGGCCTTGTCGTCGACGTTGTCCTTGGTGACCAGCGGGGCCGGGAGCTGGTCCTCGAGGCCGTTGGGCAGCTTGATGATGGTGGAGCCGTGGTCGGTCGCCCCCGGCTTGAAGGTCTTGCCCTCGGCCGCGGCATTGGCGTAGTACAGCGCGTACTTGGCGTAGAGGTCGGCGGGCTGGGAGACGGTGGCGTCGATCTGGCCCTTGCGAATGGCGTCGAACTCCTGCGGGATGCCGTCGTTGGAGACGATGCTGATGTGGCCCTTCTGCCCAGCGGGCTTGAGCAGGTTCTTCTGCTCCAGCAGGGCAAGGGTCGGCTGGAGGAAGACACCGCCGGCCTGCATGTATATGCCGTTCAGGTCCTTGTTCTGGGCGAGGAGCGACTGCAGCTTCGCGGAGGCGACGTCGCCCTTCCAGTCGGTGGGCAGCTCGAAGACCTTGATCTTCGGGAACTTGGTCTTCATGCACTCCGCGAAGGCCTCGGAGCGGTCGCGACCGTTGATGGAGTCCAGGGCGCCCTGCAGCTCGGCGACCTTGCCCTTGCCGCCCAGCTGCTTGCCGAGGAACTCGCAGGCCTTGGTGCCGTAGGCCCGGTTGTCGGCACGGACCACCATGTAGACATCGCCCTTGTCGGGTCTGGTGTCGACGCTGACCACCGGGATCTTCTTCGACGCGAGGGTGTCGAGGGTGGAGGCGATCGCACCGGTGTCCTGCGGGGCCATGACGACCGCCTTGGCGCCGGTGTTCTGGAACACCTGGACGTTGGCGACCAGCTTGGTGACGTCGTTCTGCGAGTTGCTCAGCGGCAGGGCGTTGATGCCGTCGGTCTTGACGTCCTTCTTCACGTACTCGGCGTAGGAGTTCCAGAAGTCGGAGTCGGAGCGCGGCAGGTCGATGCCGATGGCGGGCTTGTCGCCGCCGGAGGCGACCGAGGTGGTGCTCGCGCGGTTGCAGGCGGTGGCGAGGGCCAGCACCGCGAGGACGCTGACGGCTGCGGCGGTGGAGCGGGGGTGAGCGAGCTTCATGGCCGTGATCTCTCCTTAGCCAGGGGCACAGGGCCGCAGGGCGACGGTGGGAGGGGGTGTACCTGCCTGGGGGGAGGGGCGAGGTCGTCGGACGGGCAGGTGCCGATCCGGCGCGGAAGACGCGCAGATCGTCCCTGAGAAGGGCGGGTGTGAGGGTCGACCGGAGACCGAGGTGCGGAGGCGAAACGACCGGCCGGATTGCGAGCCGAACGGCGTCCTGGATGGCGAGCCATTCCTCCGATGTATCTCGGACGACGAGGACGTTACGACGGCGTTGCGGTCGTTGACAAGAGGTCGCTGCCAGAGATTTACCGCGCATCCCGCGCAGGCATCGAGGTGTCGTTCCGGCCTCGTTACGCTGCGTTGGTTCTCGTCTGGCCTGCGTCTTCACTGAATCCGCCGGTGAGGGTGACGCACGGCGACAGTTCACGATTCGGTCACGGCGAGGCGCACCCATGCGCCGCGAAGCGGTACAGCGGTCCGTCCATGGGTCGACTCGACCCGCTCTCACCAGGGGGGACGACCTTGTGGCTCACCTCTGGATTCATCGGATGGCAGACCGCGTGTCCCCTGCTTGGTCGTATGTAATCGCGGAGGATGTGCCTCCTTGGGAGGCTTGACCGGCAACATCGACCAAATACATCCGAGGAATCCATTGCCAGGCGCGATCTCTGCGGCCTAAGGTCACCGTGCCGCCATTCATCCGATGACTGGCGAGGTGCAGGGGGTGAGGCTCCTCCGAGAGCTCCCGCCCGGCGCACCGCAGGCGGCCCGGCCCGACGGCCGCCGGCCTCTGAGACGAACCCGCATGGCAAGGGAGCTCCCCAGTGAAACTGCTACGAGTCGGCGCCCCCGGTGAGGAGCGCCCGGCGGTCCACACCGAGGACGGCCGACTGCTGGACCTGTCCTCCTTGACCCCGGACATCGACGGCGCCTTCCTCGCCTCCGGTGGAGTCGACCGGGCCCGCGCGGCCGTCACGGCGGGAGAACTGCCCGAACTCGACGCGGACGGTCTGCGCGTCGGCGCACCTGTGGCCCGCCCCGGCAAGATCGTCTGCATCGGCCTGAACTACCGCGACCACGCCGCCGAGACCGGCGCGCCGATCCCGCCGCGTCCCGTGGTGTTCATGAAAGACCCGGGAACGGTCGTCGGCCCGTACGACGAGGTGCTGATCCCCCGGGGGTCGGTGAAGACCGACTGGGAGGTCGAACTCGCCGTCGTCATCGGACAGCGGGCCCGCTACCTCGACGGACCGCAGGCCGCGCGGGACGTGATCGCGGGATACGCGATCAGCCATGACGTCTCGGAGCGCGAGTTCCAGCTGGAGTACTCACCGCAGTGGGACCTGGGCAAGTCCTGCGAGACCTTCAACCCGCTCGGCCCGTGGCTGGTCACGGCGGACGAGGTCGGCGACCCGCAGAACCTCGGCCTGCACCTGAGCGTCAACGGCGTGAAGCGGCAGGACGGCCACACCAGCGACATGATCTTCCAGGTCGACCACATCGTGTCCTACCTGAGCCAGTACATGGTCCTGGAACCGGGTGACGTGATCAACACCGGTACGCCCGCGGGCGTGGCACTGGGTCTTCCCGGCACTCCCTTCCTGCGCTCCGGCGACACCGTCGAGCTCTCCGTCGACGGTCTCGGCAGCCAGCGCCAGACCTTCGCCCAAGCGTGAAAGGCAGCACCATCTTGACTGCAACACCCGCCCGGATCATCGCGGTCGACACGTACGACGTCCGCTTCCCCACCTCGCGGGAGCTGGACGGTTCCGACGCGATGAACCCGGATCCCGACTACTCCGCCGCCTATGTGGTGCTGCGCACGGACGCCGGCGACGGGTACGAGGGCCACGGTTTCACCTTCACCATCGGACGCGGCAACGACGTCCAGGTCGCCGCGATCGGCGCACTGCGGCCCCATCTCATGGGCCGCTCCGTCCAGGAGTTGTGCGCCGACCCCGGCTCCCTGAGCCGCGACCTGATCGGTGACAGTCAGCTGCGCTGGCTGGGACCCGAGAAGGGCGTGATGCACATGGCGATCGGCGCCGTCGTCAACGCCGTGTGGGACCTCGCGGCCAAGCGCGCCGGAGAGCCCCTGTGGCGGCTGCTCGCCCACGCCGACCCCGAGTGGCTGGTCTCCCAGGTCGACTTCCGCTACATCGCCGACGCCCTCACTCCAGGGGACGCCCTCCAACTGCTGCGCGACGGTCGCACCGGGCTCGCGGAGCGCGAGGACGTCCTGCTGGAGCGCGGCTACCCCGGCTACACCACCTCCCCGGGCTGGCTCGGCTACTCCGACGACAAGCTCACCCGGCTGGCCAAGCAGGCCGTCGCCGACGGCTTCACCCAGATCAAGCTCAAGGTCGGTGCCGACCTGAACGACGACATCCGACGGATGCGCACCGCCCGTGCCGCCGTCGGCGACGACATCCGCATCGCCATCGACGCCAACCAGCGGTGGAACGTGGGCGAAGCGATCGAGTGGACCCAGGCGCTCGCCGAGTTCGACCCGTACTGGATCGAGGAGCCCACCAGCCCCGACGACGTCCTCGGCCACGCGACCGTACGGCAGGCGGTGGCCCCCGTGAAGGTCGCCACCGGCGAGCACGTCCAGAACCGCATCGTCTTCAAGCAGCTGCTCCAGGCCGGCGCCATCGACGTCCTGCAGATCGACGCTGCCCGCGTCGGCGGGGTCAACGAGAACCTCGCGATCCTGCTGCTCGCCGCGAAGTTCGGGGTGCCCGTCTGCCCGCACGCCGGAGGCGTCGGTCTGTGCGAGCTGGTGCAGCACCTGTCGATGTTCGACTACCTGGCGCTGTCCGGCACCACCGAGAACCGGGTCATCGAGTACGTCGACCACCTCCACCAGCACTTCACCGCGCCCGTGGTGATCCGCGACGGTCACTACACCGCACCGCTCGCCCCCGGCTTCTCCGCCACCATGCGGGAGCAGTCCATCGCCGAGTACCGCTTCCCGGACGGCACGTTCTGGGTGGCCGACCGCGCCGCACAGGGAGAGACGGCATGACCGATCTTTCGGGCCTCAGGGCCGTCGTCACCGGGGGCGCGTCCGGCATCGGCCTCGCCACGGCCCGCGCACTGGCCGGTCGGGGCGCGGCGGTGGCCGTGCTCGACCTCGACCCGGCCGCGGTCAGCGAACCGCTGCTGGGCCTGCGGGCCGACGTCACGGACGACGCCTCGGTGCGCGCCGCCGTGGAACAGGCAGCCGAACGGCTCGGCGGCCTGGACATCCTCGTGAACAACGCCGGCATGGGCGCCATCGGAACCGTCGAGGACAACCCGGACGAGGTCTGGCACCGGGTCCTCGACGTCAACGTCCTCGGCATCGTGCGCACCACCCGCGCCGCCCTGCCCCATCTACGGCGTTCATCCCATGCGGCGGTCGTCAACACCTGTTCGATCGGCGCCACCGCGGGCTTGCCGCAGCGCGCCCTGTACTGCGCCAGCAAGGGCGCGGTTCTCTCCCTGACGCTCGCCATGGCCGCCGACCACGTCCGTGAGGGCATCCGGGTCAACTGCGTCAACCCCGGCACCGCCGACACACCCTGGGTCTCCCGGCTCCTCGACGCCGCGGACGACCCCGAGGCCGAGCGCGCCGCCCTCAACGCCCGCCAGCCCATGGGACGACTGGTCACCCCGGACGAGGTGGCCGCGGCCATTGTCTATCTGGCGAGTCCGGCCGCCGCGTCGGTCACCGGCACCTCGCTCGCGGTGGACGGCGGTATGCAGGGGCTGCGGCTGCGCCCGGCGGAACGGTCATGAGAACCACCACGCTGGGCGGCAGCGCGGTACCGGTCACGGAGCTGGCGCTGGGCTGTGCCGCCCTCGGCAACCTCTTCCACCCGGTCACCGACGAGGCCGCCCAGGCCACGGTGGACGCGGCCTGGGACGTCGGCATCCGCACGTTCGACACCGCACCCCACTACGGTCTCGGTCTGTCGGAACGGCGGCTCGGCGCCGCGCTGCGCGAACGCCCCCGGGACGCCTACACCCTCTCCACCAAGGTGGGCCGGCTGCTCGTGCCGGACCCGCAGGGCGGTGCCGGCGACGATATCGCCCATGGCTTCGCCGTCCCGGCCACCCACCGCCGCGTCTGGGACTTCAGCGCCGACGGGGTGCTGCGCTCCCTGGAAGCGAGTCTGGAACGCCTCGGTGTCGACCGCGTCGACGTGGCCCTGTTGCACGACCCGGACGACCACGCCGAGCAGGCCCTGCGCGAGGCCTACCCGGCACTGGAGCGGCTGCGCGACGAAGGCGTGATCGGCGCGATCGGCGTCGGGATGAACCAGTCCGCGCTGCCCGCCCGGTTCGTGCGCGAGACCGACACCGACGTGGTGCTGCTCGCCGGCCGTTACACCCTCCTCGAACAGGACGGGCTGGCCGAACTGCTCCCGGAGGCAGCCGCCCGCGGCCGTAGTGTCGTCATCGGCGGGGTGTTCAATTCCGGGCTGCTCACCGCGCCCCGGCCCGGCGCCACCTACGACTACGCACCTGCTCCGCAGCCGGTGCTCGACCGGGCGCTGCGGCTGCTGGCGGTCTCCGAACGCCACGGTGTGCCGCTGCGGGCCGCCGCGCTGCTCTTCCCCTTCGGCCACCCCACGGTCGCGAGCGTCCTGACCGGGGCCCGCTCCCCCGAAGAGGTGCGCGACACCGTCGAGCAGTTGCGCCACCCAGTCCCGGACGCGCTGTGGGACGAGTTGCGCGCCGAGGGACTGCTTGCGCCCGGCACACCCGTCCCCGTCACCACACCGTCGAAGGAGCCGTCATGAGGGTCGCCCTGCACACCAAGGTCCGTGCCGATCGCGTCGAGGAGTACGAGGCGGCGCACCGGGAGGTACCCGAGGAGCTGACCGCCGCCATCCGCGCGGCTGGGGTGAGCGAGTGGACGATCTGGCGAAGCGGCACCGACCTCTTCCACCTGTTGGACGTTGCGGACTACCCGGCGATGATCGCGGAACTGGACAAGCTGCCCGTCAACATCGCCTGGCAGGCCCGGATGGCCGACCTGCTCGACGTCGTCCACGACTACTCCGCGCAGGGCGCGGACGCCTCACTGCCGGTGGTGTGGCAGCTGTGACCGGTGCCGATCACGGCCGGCTGCGCACCCCCAGTCCGCCCCGGGAAACCCCATGCGCATAGCCCTCTTCATCACCTGTTTCAACGACACCATGTTCCCCCGCACCGGCAAGGCCGTGACCGCGCTGCTGGAACGCCTCGGCCACACCGTCGAGTTCCCGCAGGCCCAGACCTGCTGCGGCCAGATGCACTTCAACACCGGCTACCGCCCCGAGACGCTCCCCATGGTGCGCCGCTTCGCCGAGGTCTTCGCCGGTTACGACGCCGTGGTCGTCCCCTCCGGCTCCTGCGCGGGCATGGTCCGCGATCACCACCGCGTGGTGGCCGCCCAGTACGGGGACGCCGCCCTCACCGAGGCTGTCGAGCGCGTGGTCCCGACGGTGTACGAGCTGTCGGAACTGCTGGTCGACGTCCTCGGTCTCACCGATGTAGGCGCCTACTTCCCGCACCGGGTCACCTACCACCCGACCTGCCACTCGCTGCGCATGCTCCGGGTGGGCGACCGGCCGCTGAAGCTGCTGCGTGCCGTGAAGGGCATCGACCTCGTCGAACTGCCCGCCGCGGAGTCCTGCTGCGGATTCGGCGGCACCTTCGCGCTGAAGAACGCGGACGTGTCCAACGCCATGCTGGCCGACAAGATGCGCCATGTCCTGGACACCGGCGCCGAGTTCCTGTGCGCGGGCGACAACTCCTGCCTCACCCACATCGGCGGCGGCCTGTCCCGGCTGCGTACCGGCGTCGGCACGATGCACCTGGCCGAGATCCTGGCCTCCACTGAAGGGAACGTACGGTGAGCGGCGCCGACAACGTCGTATGGCTGGGCACGCCGGCCTTCCCCGACGCGGCGCGCACCGCACTCGCCGACACCCGGCTGCGGGCGAACCTGCGCCGGGCGACCGGCACCATCCGGGACAAGCGGCTGGCGGCCACCGCCGAACTGGAGGACTGGGAGGAACTGCGGGAGAAGGCCGCCGCGGTCAAACGCCACACCCTGCGCCACCTCGACCACCATCTCCTGCGCCTGGAGAAGGCGGTCACGGCCGCGGGCGGAGTGGTCCACTGGGCGGCGGACGCCACCGAGGCCAACCGCATCGTGACCGCCCTCGTGAAGCAGACCGGTCAGGACGAGGTCGTCAAGGTCAAGTCGATGGCGACCCAGGAGATCGGTCTCAACGAGGCGCTGGCGGACGCGTGCATCCGCGCCTACGAGACGGATCTCGCGGAACTCATCGTGCAGTTGGGCGGCGACCGCCCGTCGCACATCCTCGTGCCGGCCATCCACCGGGGCCGCTCTGAGATCCGGGAGATCTTCCGCCGGGAGATGGGGGAGTGGGGCAGTCCGGCCCCCGAAGAGCTCACCGACGACCCCCGTGACCTCGCCGAGGCGGCCCGGCTGCACCTGCGGGAGAAGTTCCTGCGGGCCAAGGTCGCCGTCTCCGGAGCCAACTTCGCCGCTGCCGACACCGGAACGGTCGTGGTCGTGGAGTCGGAGGGCAACGGGCGGATGTGCCTGACCCTGCCGCAGACGCTGATCACCGTCATGGGGATCGAGAAGGTGCTTCCGTCCTTCTCCGACCTGGACGTCTTCCTCCAGCTGCTGCCGCGGTCGTCCACAGGGGAGCGGATGAACCCGTACACCTCGCTGTGGACGGGTGTCACCGAGGGCGACGGCCCGCAGAACTTCCATCTGATCCTCCTCGACAACGGCCGCACCGGGACCCTCGCCGACGAGGTCGGACGCCAGGCGCTCTCCTGTATCCGCTGCTCCGCCTGCCTGAACGTCTGCCCCGTCTACGAGCGCACCGGCGGCCACGCCTACGGCTCGGTGTACCCCGGCCCGATCGGCGCCGTGCTCACCCCGCAGCTCGTCGGCGTCGAGAACGCGGCCTCGCTGCCCTTCGCCTCGACTCTGTGCGGTGCCTGCTACGACGCGTGCCCGGTGAAAATCGACATCCCCGAGGTGCTGGTCCACCTGAGGGCCGAGGCGGTGGAGGCCAAACGCCGCGATCGGCTGCTCCCCACCACCGAGGCGCTCGCCATGAAAGCCGCGGGCGCCGTGCTGTCCTCGCCGAGGCGGCTGGCGGCAGCCCAGCGGCTCGCCGCCCTGGGAGGCCGGCTGGTGGGCCGGGGCGGCCGGATCGGCGCCCTGCCGGGCCCGTTCTCCCGCTGGTCCGCCACCCGTGACACACCCGCCCCGCCGCAGGAGTCACTGCGCGCCTGGTGGCGCCGTACGAGAACCCGCAGGAGAGAAGACAGCCGTACGACGGCGGGAGGGGAGGGATGACGATGAACGGCCGCGAGACCGTCCTGAGCGCGGTTCGGGGAGCGCTGTCCGGTGTTCCCGGCACCGAGCGTCCCGATGATCTGCCACCTCCGCATGGTCGCCGCGCCGACCCTGCGGGAGAGGACGTCGTGGGGCTGTTCGCCGAGCGTGCGGCCGAGTACCGCGCCACGGTGGTCCGGGTGCCGGCCTCCGATGCCGCGGCGGCCGTGGGCCGCGCGCTCGCCCGTACCGGAGCACGCTCCCTGGTGGTGCCGTCCGGGCTTGACGACGACCTGGTCCCGGACGGGCCCTGGTCGCTGCTGGCGGACGTCCCGCCGCTGACCGTCGGACAGCTCGACGCTGCCGACGCCGTCCTCACCACGGTCGCCGCGGCCATCGCCGTCACCGGCACCGTGGCCCTCGACCACGGTCCTGGCCAGGGGCGGCGGGCCCTGACGCTGCTCCCGGACCAGCACATCTGCCTGGTCCGGGCCGATCAGATCGCACCCGACGTGCCCGAGGCGCTGCAGCGCCTCGACCCGTCGCGGCCGCTGACGCTGGTCTCGGGCCCCTCGGCGACCAGCGACATCGAGCTGGAGCGGGTTGAGGGCGTGCACGGGCCCAGGACCCTCGACATCATCGTGCTGGAGGGCGCGTAGCCGTCGTAGACAGGACAGCACGGAACGCGGCGCGGTCGGAATGGCCGCGCTGCGTTCCGTGCCGTTTTCTGCGCACAGAGGGCAGCGATAGATCCCATCTATTCGTTGCGCCGTTTCGCTTGGCGGGTCGCAAGTTGGGGCTCTTCCTCGTTCTTTTCATGAATTTTTCGCTAGTACTAGACAGAGCACAGAGATGTGCCTCTTAATACATCCGATGTCCGAGTGAGTAGCTCTGGCCTTGAGCGGACGCGAGCCGCGTACCCGCCGCCTGGTCTGTGCTGTGGACAAACAGTCGTTGCCGACACTCCTTGTGTCCTTCACGTGTCATGGAGCCGCATGATGTCTGCGCTCGCCTCAGCAGGCGCTCCCCGATGAAGGCCACCGCCCCCCTCCACTGGACGACGTCCGGCGGGCTGACCGTCACGGTCCTCACGACGACGAGGTCCGCAGCCGCCGGGCGTTCCGGCCCTTCCCGAAGGAGCACCCCTATGTTCCGTTCCAGAGCCACCGGCCTCTACGGTGTGCTGGGGACGGTCGGCGCGATCATCTGCGCCGCTCTGTCCTCGGCCGGCCCGGCGTACGCCGCCACGCCGACCGTGCTGTACGCCTCACCCTCCGGGTCCGGCAGCACCTGCTCGCAGAGCGCCCCGTGCAGCCTGGACGGCGCCAAGAGCAAGGTGGCGGGCCTCACCCCTGCCATGGCCGCCGACATCGACGTCGTTCTGCGCGGCGGCACCTACCGCCTGTCCCAGGCGTTCGCCCTGGGTGCGTCCGACTCCGGACGCAACGGCCACAAGGTGGTCTACGCCGCCTACCCGGGCGAGAAGCCCGTCCTCAGCGGGGCGACCAAGGTCAGCGGGTTCTCCCTGTTCGACAGCGGCAAGAACATCTACCGCGCCGCCGTGCCGGCCGGCACGCAGAGCAGGCAGCTCTTCGTCGACGGAGTGCGGGCCCAGCGTGCACGCGGTCCGCTGAACCCCTCGGGGTTCACCCTCTCCGGGTCCAGCTTCACCACCAGCGACGCCTCCTACACGTCGTTCACCAACGCCTCGTCGGTGGAGGTCGTGGACAACGCCCAGTGGAAGCAGATGCGCTGCCCGCTGGCGAGCATCACCGCGCCCAGCGGCGGCGGGTCCAGCCTCAACGTCGACCCGGCCTGCTTCAAGAACAACAACACCTCGGTGCCCAACCGGGGCTTCCCCTTCAACGGTGCCGGGCTGCCGAAGCTCAACGCGATCAGCTACGTGGAGAACGCGTACCAACTGCTCGACGCCCCGGGCGAGTTCTACCTCGACAGCTCGGCGGGCTTCCTGTACTACAAGCCGCGCAGCGGTGAGGACCTCAGCACCGCCGACGTGGAACTGCCCACCACCGAAACGCTGCTGAACGTGAAGGGCACGCCCGGACACCTCGCCCCGGTCAACGACACGGACCCGGCCATCACCTACACCGGCTCCTGGAGCTCCTCCAGCGGGCGCAACTTCGGTGACCTCTACAACGACGTGCACGCCACCACGACCAACGGCGACTCGGTGAGCTACACCTTCACCGGCACCGGGATCGACGTGCTCTCGGAGACCAACAGCGACGAGGGCGGCATCGACGTCTACATCGACGGCGCCAAGGTCCAGAGCGTTTCCGCCTCCGGCTCATCGCGGCTCGCCCAGCAGGTCGTCGCCTCCGTCAGCGGCCTGGCCAAGGGCCAGCACACCATCAAGCTGGTCAAGACCGGCGGGACGTCCATGCTCCTGGACGGCTTCACCGTGGTGCCGGACGCGATCACGCCCGCGCACGACATCACCTTCCAGGGCCTGACCTTCGCCTACACCACCTGGACGCTGCCCTCCACGGCCGGCTACATCGACAACCAGGCCGGCGTGCTGTGGGACCCCGACAACAACAACGCCCCCATCCGCATCCCCGCCGCCGTGCAGGTCCACCGCGGCTCGCACATCACCTTCGACGACGTGGAGGTCACGCACACCGGCGGCACTGGCATCGACCTCGCCGACGGCACCCAGGACTCCACGATCACCGGCAGCTACATCCACGACACCTCCGGCGGCGGCGTCTCGGTGGGTGAGGTGGACGACTACTACCTCACCGACACCGGCCGCATGACCACGGGCGACACCGTCTCCCAGAACTGGATCTCGCAGGTCGGCCAGGACTACTCGGACGCGGTCGGCATCTGGGCCGGCTACACCCGCGACCTGACCATCTCGCACAACGACATCGGCGACACCCCCTACTCCGGCATGTCGGTCGGCTGGGGCTGGGGCTACGCCTCACCGTGCTCCATGCAGTCCGCCCAGGGCCTGACCACCTGCCAGCACGGCACCATCTACGCGGGGGCCAACCAGATCCTGAACAACCACGTGCACGACGTGATGAACATCCTCCACGACGGCGGCCCCATCTACACCAACGGCGGCCAGGGCAACGGCGACGGCTCCACTACCTCCGTACTCGCGAACAACGTCGTCGAGGCCACCAACAACACCAACAACAGGCTGTACCAGGACGAGGGCAGCTCCTACTGGGACACCCACGACAACGTCACCCGCATCGGCCGCGGCAACTGGATCGGCATGTGGACGCCGACCATCCACGACATCAACATCCACGACAACTATTCCGACACGTCCTCGTACAACAACCACGGCACCAACATCACCTTCAACCAGGCCACCATCGTCTCCGGCGGCGCCTGGCCCACCGCTTCCCAGGACATCATCGCCGCCGCCGGCCCCAGCACCCCCAATCCCGTTACCGAGGGGCTGACCGGGAGAATCAACGACGACGACTCCGCGATCGCCTACACCGGAAGCTGGACCGTGAGCAGCGACCGCGGCTACGGCGACTACGTCGACGATGTCCACTCCACGAAGGGCAACGGCGATACCGCCTCGCTGACGTTCACCGGCACCGGGGTCTCGATCCTCGGAGAGAAGTCCAGCGATCAGGGACAAGTCGAGGTCTTCCTCGACGGCACCTCCCAAGGGCTGTTCGACACCTCCTCGGCCACACGCCAGGCTCAGGCCGTCATCTACAGCACCGGCGGGCTGCCTCTTGGAAGCCACACGATCAAGTTCGTGAAGCGCAGCGGCACCTGGGCCACTCTGGACGGCTTCGAGGTGACCAGCACGTACAACGACACCACAACGAAGATCACATACAACGGCGGTTCCTGGAAGTACTTCGGCAACCGTGGTCTGGGCGACTACCAGGACGACGTCCACGCCGCCACGGCGAACGGCGACTCGGTCACCGTCACCTTCACCGGCACCGGGATCAGCCTCGTCACCGAGACCAATTCCGACGAGGGCACCATCGCGGTCTCCCTCGACGGAGCCTCCCAGAGCAGCGTCAACGCATCCTCCGCGAGCCGCCAGGCCCAGCAGACCGTGTACTCCGTCAGCGGCCTGCCCCTCGGACGGCACACCCTCACCCTCACCAAGACGGGAGGCAGCTGGCTGGTCGTCGACCGGTTCGACGTGCGCTGACGCACCACCGCGTACGACACCTCAGCCGCCCCGCCGGGCCCACCGGCAGGGGCGGCTGAGGTGCGCGCGGGCGGCTCGTCCGGAGGCTCCGGATCGGTGCCCCTGGACAGCGGGTCGGTATCCCATATGCCGGCGTCATCTGCTCCTGGCGGCCGGGCCGCAAAGCGGCACCACGTTCGACATCATCGGGGAGTTGGGGCTTCGCCCCGCTTCGCCGCTGCCGCCTGTGAGGCTCGCTGCATGCGGGGCCGCGGCGGCAGATCTGGGTGAACGATTCCCACGAGCCGGGGCGTCAGAACAGCTCGGCCAGCCATGACATCGCCCACGCGCTGTTGATGCATCCGCCGGGCCCTGCGCTCGACTTGCGTGGTTGCCGGCACTGGGACGGAGAGATGGAAGAGGAAGCGGACTGGCTTGCCGGCAACCTCCTGATTACCAATGAGGCGGCGTGGTCCATTGCCAGAGGCGGACTCAGTCCGGAGGGAGCCATGCTCCGCTTCGGAGTGAGCAGGAAGATGCTGACCTGGCGTATGAACAAGAGTGGCGCGAGTGCGCGCCGGGGTCGATCGGCCAGTTGAAGGGCCTTTGAACCAGCGTGAGTGAGGACAGCCAGCTGATGCAGGACGTCGGAGACGCCCACCGGATCCGTGCCGCAGAGGGGCAGCGTCAAGACCTGGTCCGGTTCCTCAACAAGGAACTGTTGCTCGCCCAGTGGCCCGTACTGAGACGGATGGTGAGCCGACATCTTTGCCAGGTTTGGGAGGAGGCGTTCCCCGCGCTCACGCAGGCGGCTGTGATCGCTGAGCGAGGTCAACCGACTTGAGATGGTGCTCCTGCGGTGCCTCAGGTCGCCGTGGCCGGCGGTCAGCTGGTGCAGGGCGTTTGGGTGGTGTCCTCGTTGCCGGAACACGGATGGAGCCCTTTCGGGTCCAGCTTCCACGACAGGGTTGCGTCCATGGAGATGGTGTACGGGTTCGACCTGATCCGGGGGTTTGCTCCGGCGTTGGGATGAGGCCCGCATAGATGAACGGCCACCGGCTGATCTTCGAGGTGTCGAAACCCGAAGGATCCTCGCCCTGGCGCTGACCGTCGTCAAGCGCCCCGACGACGTACGCGGGTTCGCCGTGCTACCACGCCGCTGGGTGGTCGAACGCAGTTTTGCCCATCTGATCGGAGCCCGGCGCCTGGCCCGGGACTACGAGAACCGTACCGACAGCTCCGAGGCCATGGTCTGGTGGGCGGCCGTCCATCACCGCCTGCCCGCCAAGGAACTCCCACACCCCGACGCCACGTCAGCCGGCCCACCCCGGCCGCGGCCTGAACAGCCCCGGCCGCTCCTCGCACAACCACCCCCGCTCCACCAGCCGCTTCGCGCGGAACCGAGCAGCCTGCTCACGGGCATCACTGGCCCGCCAACCGAGATGCTCACGCATCCGCCGGGCCCGCACACCTTCCCCGCCCCCCGCCGCACCCTCCTCGACCAGCGCCACGATCACCGCGCAGTCACCCGTCAGACCGAACGATCCAAGCCTGGCTGCCGGCAAGGCACTTCGACCCTCGGCGCCATCGCACTCACAGCCCCCACCATCTCGACCTCCGCCCCGACCGGCGACGCGGCCAGGACCTCGACGATCTCCTCGCGGGCGACAGCCACGCGCCGCGCGGCCTCAGGCTCAGGAGCACCAGTCGGCCGTCGGTGGGATGGTCTGCTCGCCGCACCAGCCCTCGGCTTTCCAACGTCCGGGCCACTCCCGTGAGCGTGCCCTTGGAAATCCCGGCCTCTTCGGCCACGTGCCGCGTCTCCGACTCGCCCCAGATCCAGATGACCCAGAGCACCACGAAGGCGGTCCAGGTCAGGTCGACACCGCGCAGCACGGAGTTCTCCAGGTGCTGCCGCACCGCCGAGGCGACGCGATAGATGTTGGCGACCACTGCTGGAGGTGCCTCGTGAACAGAACCGACCGCGCAGGGCACCTCGCTGGGCGACGATGGGTGGCAGAGCGAGATCTGCCTCAGGAGCGGGTGAGAAGGGCGGTCCACGCGGGCGGCCTCGACCGAACGCACCGGCCGTCATCCCGGAGTCGCCCTGCCGTGCCGCCAGTAACCGACGAACGTGATGTCGGACTTGTCGACGCCGCGCTCATGGACGAGGTGCCGCCGCAGTGTCGTGGGCAGGTGATTCTCACCTGCCACGAAGGTGGCGAAGCGCCCTTCTGGCAGGGCGGCCTTCATCACGGTGTCGAGCGCGTAGCGCCCCGGAAGTCCGGGGCGGCCGTCGCGCGGAAGCCAGTGCACGCTGACGTTCTGTGGCGTGTTCAACTTCTGGATGTCCGCGCTGCTGGGTACCTCGAGGAACACTTCGCTGGGCAACGCGCCCTCGTCGGAGTCCAGGATGGACAGGATGGCCGGTACCGCGGTCTCGTCCCCTACGAGCAGTTGCCATTCCACGCCATGGGGCGGGCTGTAGCTGGCTCCCTCGTCGAGGATGCCGACCGGTTCGCCGGGGCGGGCACCCCGCGCCCAGGTGGAGGCCGGACTGTCCCCTTCGTGGAGCACGAACTCGATGTCCAGTTCGTTGCGGTCGGGCCAGAAGTGCCGGACCGTGTAGAAACGGACGTAGGGGCGTGCCGCCTTGCCCGTCATCATGTACTGCGCCATCCATGTGGCGTCGGACCGGGAGGGCAGCCAGAGCCGGTCCTGGCCGGGCCGCCGGAACAGGAGCCTGAATTGCTGGTCGACTCCGATCGGCCGGAAGTCCTTGAGGTCCTCTCCGCCCACGGTCACCAGCAGGAAGTTTCCGGGCCTCCACTCCTTGCGCACGACTTCGGCCGACAGCACCCGACGGCTGACGGGCTTGATCCGGTTCATGGTGACGTCCTCTTCCTGTGCGTCGACGCCGCAACGCGAGGTGGGTACGCTCCACGCCCGGGCATCAAGTAAGGCATGCCTAACCGTAGAATGGCGCTTGTGCGCATGGTGGCCATGCGATACCCCGGAACGGCCGGACCGTGAGCGGAGCACTGGGCGAACGGGACTGGTGGGCTGGGACGGGACGGATCGGCGGATGGAGGGGTGAGCGTCTTGGCTCAGGTGACAGCTCTGGGCGAGGGAACCGCCTCGCCGATCCTGAGCATCGATCACCAGCATGCGCATCCGCCCTTCCAGGTGGCACCCCATACCCATGCGGAGCCGATGCTGCTGTGGGCGTCGACCACTTCCGTCACCCTGCGCACGGTCTCGCGCGACTGGCTGGTGCCTCCGGGGCACGGCCTGTGGCTTCCCGGCCGTGTCGAGCACACGGGGACGACACGGCACGCCGGTGAACTGTGCGTCATCCGGTTCATGGCCACGCGCTGCCCCATCGACTGGACACAGCCCACCGGCGTCGCCGTCGGGCCGCTGCTTCGTGAGCTCATCCGATACCTGCGGGCCGAGCCGGACGCGGCAAGCCGCCGTCATGCCGAAGCTCTCCTCTTCGAGGTCCTCCGGCCGCTGCCGACCCAATCGATCCAGGTGCCCATGCCCGCCGAACCGCGCTTGCGTACGATCACCGAGCGACTCATTGACTCGCCCGGAGATCAGCGAGAACTGGCGATGTGGGCGGCGGAGGTGCACAGCGGGGTGCGTACTCTGTCACGGCTCTTCCTCGCCGAGACAGGGCTGACCTTCTCGCAGTGGAGGACTCGGGTCCGTGTCCGCGCCGCAGTAGGCCATCTGGCGACCGGCGCGTCCGTCAAGGCCACCGCGCGGGCCGTGGGATACCGAAAGCCCAGCGCCTTCATCGCCGCCTTTCAGCGCGTGACCGGGCAGACGCCCGGTACCTACGGGGGCGAGTAGGAGCCATGCAGCGAGTGCGGTTTGAAGTCACATGATGTGACGCTCGGGTTGAGCGGGTGGTCAGCTGCGCTGGGCTTGGTCCGCTTTGGCGGACATCATCCTTCTGGAGCGGCGGCCACTGATCTTCGATGTCCGCCAAAAGGGATCAAGCCCAGGTGTGTGCCCAAGGCGCCTGCGTGCTCACCTGCCGGGTGGGATGAGGTCGAGTGCATGGTCGGGGCGTGACTTGTAGTAGTCGGTGGCGTGGGCGGGATTGGTCCAGCCGGTGAGGCGGGCCAGGGCGATCGCGATGTTACGGAAAGTGGCCATTGCGCGGGGAGTGTTCCCGGTGCGGATCTTGGAGGCGTCCTCGGCGAGGGGGGTGGTGTCCCGGACGTGGTGATGGGCTTCGACGTGCCAGTGCTCGCGCACCGCTCAGGCGAGCTGAGAGTCGGTCGCGGAGAACGCGTCGCGGCTGGTGACGGCATAGACGTGTCGGTACGCGGCGGCCACAAATTCGTAAGACCAACAGGTCGCCCGGCATAAAAGCAGGGACAGCGCAGCCAGGGACTAATCCTTCCTACCTTCGCATTCGAATTTCGTGCCACGCTTCCGGAGCCCGATTCACGCAATGCTTTTCGAGGAGAAAAATCCTATGTCCTCTCTCTCCCGTCCCGCTGTCGCCGTCGCTTTCCATTCCGGCTACGGCCACACCGCCGTGATGGCCGAGGCCGTGGCGCGTGGCGCCGCGCAGGCCGGTGCCGAGGTGATCTCCATTCCTGTGGACACGATCACGGATGAGCAGTGGGTGCAGCTGGACGCCGCCGACGCGATCATCTTCGGTGCCCCCACCTACATGGGCACCGCCTCCGCCGTCTTCCACACCTTCGCCGAGGCCAGCAGCAAGCGCTGGTACACCCAGACCTGGGCCGACAAGATCGCCGCCGGGTTCACCAACTCCGGTGCGAAGAACGGCGACAAGTCCTCGACCCTGGGCTATTTCTTCACCCTGGCCGCCCAGCACGGCATGCACTGGGTCAGCCTCGGCGTGCAGCCGGGCTGGTCCTCCACCGAAGGCAGCGAGGACGACATCAACCGTCTGGGCTACTTCGTCGGTGCGGGCGCCCAGACCCCGGTCGATGCCGGTCCGGAAGCGGTCCACAAGGCGGACATCGTCACCGCCGAGGGCCTCGGTGCCCGCGTCGCGCAGCAGACCGCGTTCTTCCGCGCCGGCCGCGCCGCCCTCGCCGCCTGAACCCAGAACGACACCCGCAGCCCGTCCCGAAAAGGAGCATCGTCATGTCCGATTCCCCGAACCTCGCTCTCGTGCATCGGCTCTACGACTCCGGTATGGCTCCGGACGTGGTCGCCGAGGTCATCGACCCCGACATCGTCTGGGACATCACCCCCGGTTTCCCCTACGGCGGCGTCTACACGACCTGGGCCAGCGCCGGCGGTCACTTCTTCGGCCGGCTCGCGCCCCGCTTCACGTCCTTCGGTGCGGTGGCCGAGGACTTCTACGACGCGGGCGAGCATGTCTTCGTACGCGGTCACTAGCACGCCGTGTCCAAGTCCGGTGCGGAGTCGGACGCGCGCTTCAACCACCTGTGGACGGTCGGCAACGGCAAGCTCACCCACCTGGTCCAGGCCGCCGACAGCCACGTCGTCCAGCAGGCTGCGAACAACTGACCGTCCGGACTCACCCCAGGGAGCACTCGCTGGCGAGGATCCTCTTCCTCATCGCCGCGCCGACCACTGGACCCTGGCCGACGGGTTCGAGCAGCCGTCCGGTTTCTGGGCCGAGGAGGCAATCGGTTCGTACGGCGTCCTCAAGGAGGCCGGTTACGAGACCGCCGCGGCCACCCCGGGCGGCATCCCGCCGACCGCCGATGCGCTCAGCCTGGCGCCGGACTTCAACGGCGGACCTGAGGGTGCCGAGCAGATGAGGACCGCTCTGCGCGAGGCCACCGAACTGGCGAACCCGATGCGCAATCGAGGACGTGAACATCGATGACTACGACGCGGTGTTCGTCCCCGGCGGCTGGGGCCCGATGGAGGACCTGTCCGAGAACCCCGCGGCCGGGAGGCTACTCAGCGGCTGGCTGGCTTCCGGCAAGATCGTGTCGTTGGTGTGCCATGGCCTGGCCGCGCTGCTGTCCACCGTGGACCCCGACGGCAAGTCCCCGTTCCACGGCTGCCGCCTGACCGGACTGTCCAACTCCGAGGAGATCCAGAACGGCCTCGCCGACCGGGCGAAGTGGCTTCTGCAGGACCGTCTCATCTCGGACGTGGGTGCGGACTGCCACAAGGGCGAGGAGAAGTTCGCTTCCCCTCTTGAGGTGGAGCGCATCCTCGTCACCGGCCAGAACCCCGCTTCGGCTGTCCCGCTCGCCCGGGAAGTCGTCAAGGTCCTCGGCTGACGCCGCGCACCGCCGCCCACGGAAAGAAGTAGTGCTGACAAACAGCAACGCGCCCCTTCCCAGCGTGGGGCAGACCTGGCTGGCGGACCTCGGCCCAGACACGCCGCTCGGCCACTTCACGGTGGACATCACCTTCGCCCCGGCGACCCAGGTCAGTTTCGAGGTGACGGGCGGTGCCATCAAGGGCCGCAGGCGGACGATGGATTACACCACCACCCAGCTCCGCGACGGCCTGTACGTCGTGCGCTGGACCGAGCCGGCGACCACGTCACCCACATCGAGGACTACACCGAGGGGACCTGCATGGCCAGCTCCGTCATCGGTGGCGAGTTTGTCCAGCTCCACGGGAAGTGGATCCGCCTCCCGTGAACCCCTGGTGACGGCCGCAGTTCGCACTTCATCTTGAAGGTGAGGCTTCCAGGGACAAATCCCTCCCCCTGACAACACCGCTCTCCGATGTCAGGGTGATGGCATGAACCGCGATCCTCACCGCCACGATCTGGGGGAATTCCTCAAGGCGCGCCGCGCCGAGCTCGATCCGGCCGCCGTCGGCCTGCCCGACGGCGGTCCGCGGCGCGTCGCGGGTCTGCGCCGTGAGGAGATCGCCGTACTGGCGGCCATCAGCACCGACTACTACGCCCGCCTCGAGCAGGGCCGTATCCAGCCCTCGCCGTCCGTGCTGGAGTCCCTGGCCCGCGTCCTGCACCTGGACGACGACCAGCGGGTCTACCTGTACGAGCTCGCGGCCAGGGAGGAGTTCCGCCCGCCCCGCAGGAAGCCTCGTCCCAGGGCGCAGCCGCAGCTGCAGCGCATGATCGACGACATGGCGCACACCCCCGCCTTCGTGATCGGACCGCGCACCGAGATCGTCGCCTGGAACGCCATGGGCGCCGCCCTGATCACCGACTTCGCCAAGATCCCCGAGAAGCAGCGCTACCACATCAGGCTGCTCATCACCGACCCCGCGATGCGTCAGCTGTACGCGGACTGGGAGGGTGTCACCCGGCAGGCCGTCGCCCTGATGCGGATGCACAACACCAGCAACCCCGGGGACCCGCACCTCGCTGCCATCGTGAGGGAACTCTCCGCCCGGGACGAGCAGTTCCGCCAGTGGTGGGGCGCGCACAACGTCGCCGTCTGCGACACCGGCACCAAACACCTGCGCCATCCTGTCGTCGGGGACCTGCACCTGGACTGGAACGCCGTCACCTGGGCCGCCGACCCCGACCTCCAGATCATCGTCTGGACCGCCGAGTCCGGCACCCCGACCCACGACAGCCTGCGCATGCTGGCCTCATGGGCGGCCGACCCGAGCCGCACGACCAGCGACAGCTCCACCTGACCGTCCCCAATGCTCGACGAGGCTGCCGGTGTAGCCGCCGTCGGCCCAGACCAGTTCCAGCCGGTGGTGCATGTCGGCGACCCGCCCGAGAAGCACGCGGGCGGCGGTGCGGTCACCGGTGTCCGCGGCGGTGACCATCACGCCCAGCAGTAGGCCGAGTGTGTCGACCACGACGTGCCGCTTGCGGCCGTTGATGAGTTTGCCGCCTTCGAACCCGCGGCTGTCGGCACCGACGACGGCGTCCGCCTTGACCGACTGCGAGTCGATCACACCGGCCGTCGGTGCCGCGTCGCGGCCCAGCCTCTCGCGGACCTCTTCACGCAGCCGGTCGTGGAACTCCCTGACCAGGCCATGGTCATGTCGGCGGCGGAAGAACGCATGGACCCGGTCCCACGGCGGGAAGTCCCCTGGCATCGCCCGCCACTTGATCCCGTTGTCCACGAGATACCGGATCGCGTCCAGCATCGTGCGGTGGCAGTACGCCTCCGGCTGCCCGCCCCGGCCGCGCAGCCAGGCCGGCACCGGCAGCAGCCGCCGGACCTGGGCCCACTCCGCGTCCGTCATGTCCAACGGATACCGCCCAACACGTTCCGGGTGATCGGCCGCATTCCCGAACCGGTGAGCGACACAATCACACGTCGGTGCAACCGAGTTGAACTCCACTGGCGCGAGCACGTACAACTGCGGCAACAGGGTCTCCTGGAGGGCGCTGCATCAGCTCCTGCCCTTCGTCGGTCAGGCTCAGGAGCACCAGTCGGCCGTCGGTGGGATGGTCTGCTCGCCGCACCAGCCCTCGGCTTTCCAACGTCCGGGCCACCCCCGTGAGCGTGCCCTTGGAAATCCCGGCCTCTTCGGCCACGTGCCGCGTCTCCGACTCGCCCCAGATCCAGATGACCCAGAGCACCACGAAGGCGGTCCAGGTCAGGTCGACACCGCGCAGCACGGAGTTCTCCAGGTGCTGCCGCACCGCCGAGGCGGCGCGATAGATGTTGGCGACCACGGCCATCTGGTCATGCCGGACGGGGATACCGCCGAGCCTGGCACGGACAAGAGGGTGTTCAGATCTTGCGTCACCGCATGATCTGAACACCCTCTGCTCATCTGATGGAGAACTGGCTACGGAGTGATACTCAGGCCGCTGAAGGTGGCCGTACCCGAGACCTTGTTGTCGTGGGAGGTGTGGAAGACGCCCGCGTCCTCGGTCGCGTTGGCCCCGGACAGGTTCACCGCTGAGCCGACCTGGGTGAAGGTGGTCCCGTTGGTGGAGTAGTACCCGCTGACCTGGTTGCCCGTGCGGGTGAGCCGCAACCAGACCGGTGCCTTGATGCCCGTGGTCTTCGCCTCGGAGTCGAGGTATCCGTCGCCGTTGGAGTCGTATTCGAGAACGACTCCATTGCTGGGTGTCACGGCCATGACTGCGTAGCCCGCTGAACTGCCGGAGGCCGTCATGTTGTTACGCACCATGATGCCCGCTTTTGCCCAGGGGTTGGTGTTGTCCAGCTGGTTCACCTTGGTGGTCACGGTGGTGCCGTTGGTGAACGCTTGGCTCTGGTAGATGGCCCCGTACTGGTCGTCGTGCTGTGGCGTACCGCCCCAGACGTCGGTCCCGGCTTCCGTGATCGCGAACTGGCCGTTCGCCTGGCTGAAGGTGGCCGGCGAGTTCACCGCGAAGGTGGAGTAGGGAGCGGTCACCGGGTACTTGAGGTACTGGTACGCGGGTTCCAGACCGGCCGCGTTCATGACCGCTTGGGCGCCCGCCGGCCAGGCACCGCCCGTGACGATCACCGTGCCGCTGACCACGTTGCCACGAACCCCGTTGACGACGTCACCGTCCCTCGTGGTCCAGTTGTCGGTCAGGGTGAAATTGCCGGTGTTGGTGTTACTGGGGGCGTTCGCGTGGACGTAGTCCCCGCTCCCGTTGAAGACGTTGTTGGTGGCGGACAGGTATCGCGATCCCTCGTCGAAATACATGCCGTGGTTGCCGCCGGCGGTGCAGTAGTTCCGGTCGATCACACTGGAGGGGTTCGCCGACAGGGTGTAGACACAGCCGGCGTCGTTCATCGACTGCAGGAAGTTGTGCACGTAGTTGGCGACCACCGAGTTCCCCGAGGCCGTCGTCGGGGTGTTGTACATCGGCTGATAGTTGTACAGACCCCGGTTGAGGTAGTCCGGGCTGCCGCCCACGTCGTTGACTCCCCACCCGAAGCCGAGGCCGATGCCGGAGTAGGGGAGGTTGTACGCCTCGTTGTGGCTGATCTCCGCGTTGGTGGTGTACGTGGCGAGAATCGCGTCGTTGTCACGGTAGTCGATGGCGACGTCGTGGATGAGGTTGTTCTTGATCGTGATGTTCTTGTTCGTCATCCGGGCGTCACTGGGGTGATGCGCGTCTTCCCGGTACCCGCCGACGATGATGCCGCCCGCTGCGATCTGGTTGAAGAGCGAGCCGACGACGCTGATGTCGCTGGCTCCCAGGCCGACGCCCGAGGTGTTCGCGTTGGCGTCCTCGCCGATACCTAGGCCGTACTGGCCGATGCCGACGAACTTGTCGGCGTTGAACGTCACGTGGTTCGCTGCGGACACCTGTACCGCCGCGGGCATCTGCAGCCAGACCGGGCGGGTCGCCTCGAACAGGCTGCATCCCGCTTTGCAGGAGGTGAAAGCATCCGAGGGCCTGTTCCAGTTGCCCTTGATGTACCCGCCGGTCTGCTGGTCGGCCCAGCCGTCGTTGGTGCTCGGGTGCAGCCAGCTCGTGTGGGAGAACTGCACACCGACGAAGGACAGATCGTGGGCCGGCGCATCGTAGGTGCCGCCGACGCTGATGAGGGACTCCAGCCGCGGCAGCTCCACGTCAGCGGTGCTGATGTCCTGCCCGGCCAGCGGCTTGTAGTAGAGGTAGCCGGTGGCGGTGTTCAGATACCACTCACCTGCGGCATCGAGGAATTCGTAGGCGTTCTCCAGGTACGCCGGTCCCTTGCGGAACGGGGACTGGACGGTGTCCCAGCCCCAGGTGTTGTTGTCCCAGGCGGGCTGCTGCATGGTGGCCGTGTTGTTGCTGATGCTCTGGACCGGCATGTAGCGGTCGGTCCAGCTGTCGAGCGTCTCGAGCTCCACCCGGCTCTGGTTGGCCAGCGTGTTCAGGTAGCTCAGCGCGGAATTGGTGAAGGTGAACCCGGTCGAGGTGAACGTCAGGTCGGAGCGGGTGACCTGGGTGCGCGCCCGGGTGGCGAGCAGGCCATCGACGTAGAGCTGGCGGGTGTCGAAGCCGGTGCCGACGTTGGCGCGCCAGATGTTCTTGGTCGCGTCGAACTGCGACCAGCCGGTTATCTTCCGCGCCCCCGAGATGACCGGGTGCGCGCCGGGGGCAGCCTTCCACACCACCGTGTGGCCGCCTGTGCCCGAGTCCGCGGCAGTGAAGGAGAGCGGGGCGGAGAGGCGGTAGGTACCGTCCGCCAACTGCACGACGATGTCGCCGGTCATGCCGGCGTTGACCGCACGCACCGAGGTCTGCGCCTGGGTGATCGAACACGGCTGGGCAGAGGAGCATGCGGTGCCGGTACCCGAGGGTGACGCGTAGAGCGTCGTCATGGTCGCGGCCTGTGCCGCTCCGGCGGACGTGACTGCGGAGAGCAGGGCGCCGACGAGCGCCGTCGCCGCGGTCGCGGCGCGTATCCGCAGCCGGGGGCGGCGTGAGGGGGTCGTTCTTCGGAGTGAAAGCACGAGGGCTCCTTCGGTGATGCGCACCGTGCCTGGTCCGGGTCCCCTCTCGGTCGCGACCCGGCGGGAATCCGGCCATGTTTCACCGGCGTTTCGCCGGGGCGGACGAACTTCATCATACGAATGACATAATCTGCAAGGTGTATGCTGTGCTATTTCCTGATCACAGGGAGCCGCACGTGGTCCGTACCCCGGCCAGTCGTCAACGACTGGCACCTGCGCCCTCGGAGGGCTCGCTGGGAGCCGTTCCCCGACGGCCAACTGGCCGGCTCAGCGACACCGTGGTGACCTACCTCGTCGACCGGATCGTGGGCGGGGCCTATCCGCCGCACTCCGCGCTGCCCATCGAGCCGGTGCTGTGCGAGGAGTTCGGCGTCAGCCGGACCGTCGTGCGCGAGTCGGTGAAGGTACTCGAAGAAAAGGGGCTGGTCAGGGCGGCACCCGGGCGCGGTACACGGGTGCGCGAGCCACAGGAGTGGAATCTCCTGGACCCTGTCGTCCTGGAGGCCCAGGTCCGCCACGACCGGACGCTGACGATCCTCGACCAGCTGGTCAGCGTGCGCATCGCCCTGGAGGCCGAGATGGCCGCCGACGCGGCCGGCCGCATCACCGACCTCGAACTCGCCCAACTCGAAGAGCAGGCCACCGCGCTGCGGGAGGCACTGGACGACCCGGTGCGCTACGCCGAGGCAGACGCCGCCTTCCACGAGACGATCATGAGGGCTTCCGGGAACCTGCTGGGTCAAGCGATCATCCGCAGCGTTCACGGCAAGGCCCGCCTGTCACGCCTCTACATCGGTCACTCAAGCCGCGACGGCTTGACCGTGTCATTGGGCGAGCACGTGGCCATACTCGAACTGCTCCGCCATCGTGACGCCGACGGAGCCGCCCGCGCGATGCGCGAGCACATCGCCCGGGCGTGGGCGAGCCGCCGGCCGACCCCGCAGCCGTGACATCACCGACGGGCCCCCCGTCCGCCGGAGAGGACAGGTTGGGTACATCCGGTCATGCCGCCGGCCGATCGCTACAGGGCGGTGTCAGCCCGCGCGAGCACGGCAAAGACCACTGCGCTCCTCCACAGGGGCCCGCCTCATGGACCTCACGGTGACTGGTGTAGAGGGGAGGACGGCGTGCCGATCTCTCGTCGTCCTCACGGTTTCGTCCACCGACCTGCACATCTTCCACGGCGACATGGACGCCCGGGTCCAGACGCCCGCCGTCCTGGGGCACGAGATGTCAGGCCGCGTCGTACGCGTCGGCCCGGACGTCGAGGGCTGGCAGCCCGGGGGACGCGGTCACCGTGATGCCGCTGCGCTGGGACGACTCCTGTCCGGCCTGCCGCGCCGGGCATCAGCACGTCTGCCAGCACCTGGACTTCATCGGGATCGACTCGCCGGGTGCGATGCAGCAGCGCCGGACGGTGCCCGCCACCACGCTGGTCATGCTGCCGCAGTCGCTCGCCCTGGACCGGGCCGCGCTGGTGGAGCCGACGGCGGTCGCCGTGCACGACGTGGGCTGGGCGGGGGTGCGTGAGGGCGAGAAGGTCGTCGTGGTCGGCGGCGGCCCGGTCGGCGTCCTGATCGCGCTGGTCGCGCGGGCCGCGGGCGCCGAGGTCCGGGTGGTGGAGCTGAGCGCCCACCGTCGGCTGCTCGCCGAGGAGTTGGGGCTCACGGCCTGGGACCCGGCCGCCGAGGACGTGGCCGAGGCGGTGCGGGAGTGGACCGGGGACGCGGGCGCGGACGTCGCCTTCGAGGTGTCCGGCGCGGCGGCCGGCGTGGACACGGCGGTCGAGGTGCTGGCAGTGCGCGGCCGGCTGTGCCTGGTCGCGATCCATCCCGCCCCCGCGAGGTCGACCTGCACCGCTTCTTCTGGCGCGAACTGACCCTGGTGGGCGCCCGGTTGTACGACCGCTCCGACTTCGAGAAGGCGGTGGCGCTGGTCGCGGACGGCACCATCCCCGCCGAGCGGCTGATCAGCAAGGTCGTGCCGCTCGCCCAGGCGCCCGCCGCCTTCGAGGCCCTGGAGGTGAGGCCGACGCCTCGGGGGACTTCGACGGCATGGCGCGCGCTTGGACCGACACGCTGTGGTCGGCCCTGGCCGAGGAGTACGCCGCCGCCACCACCGACGAGAGCGCACCGCGCTTCGAGGTCGACCTCCTCACCGAGGCCGACATCGGTCCTTCGATCGTCTCCAGCCAGGCCCACCCGCTGACCGTGGTGGCCACGGAGGACCTCGTCAAAGACCCCACCGGGTTGTGGGACTTCGGCCTCAGCGCGCCCCGCGCCCCGGCGAAGTCCATCACCCTGGAGCTGCCTGCCGAGGCCGACAAGGCCGTCCACCGATTGGCACACAAGATCGGGGATCCGATCCGCCTCATCCTGGTCCCCTGAACACATGCGGGGGCCGGCCTCGTCTGGCGGCTCCCGGCACCGGACGGCGCCCCATGTTCACCCTCCCCGACCGGCTCGTGGTCACCCTTTTCCGCCAGCGGCTCGGACTCCCGCAGGTCACCGATGTCGGTGGCGATCACTCCGGGATGGAAGCACGAGGTGGTGACACCTGTGCCGTGTACGCGCCGCGCGAGTTCCCGCGTGAACAGGACCGTGGCGAGCTTCCATGCGGCGTAGGTCCGCTGGGAGCTGTACCGGCGGTGGGATCCGTCGAGGTCGTCCAGGTCCAGACGTCCACGGGGGCAGATGCGGCCGGCGGTGTTGGTCACCCTGGCCCCGCCGGGGCGGCGGTGAGCCGGGGGAGCAGCCGGTTGGTGAGCCGGAACGGTGCCAGGTGGTTGACCTGGAAGGCACCCCGGTCGACGCCTCCTGGACGGTGACCCACGCGATGGAGGCCGTCGACGGCGCACCGGTGCGCCGTGGCCGCTGCCTGACCAGCGTGTTCTGCAAGCCCCCGTGGCGTGACGTCCGGGAGTCTCGGCCGCACCACGATGTCAAGTACGGCAGTTCGGCACTGAACAGTTCACCGCTACTGAACTGACCACTGAACTGTTTCGTGCGCAACTGAACTCTTCAGCGCCGTGCAACACGACCGGGGCTACTGCTTCTCCCGCCCCGGCAGGAACTCCTGCACCTTCGCCTTCAGCCCCCGCTTGATCATGGAGCCGCGGTCCGCGTCGCCCTTCAGGATCGAGGCGGCCGTCGCCTCCATCTGCTCCCAGGTGGCGTGCGGCGGGATCGGCGGGACCGCCGGGTCGGTCAGGAACTCGATCACCGCCGGGCCGTCCGCCTCCAGACCGGCCCGCCAGCCCGCCTCGACGTCCTCCGGCTTCTCCACCCGGATGCCGGTCAGGCCCAGCGAACGGGCGAACGCGGCGTACTGGACGTCCGGGAGCTCCTGCGAGGGCAGGAAGGACGGAGCGCCCTCCATGGCCCGCATCTCCCAGGTCACCTGGTTGAGGTCGTGGTTGTTGAACACGGCGATGACCAGCCGCGGGTCCTCCCACAGATCGCGGTACTTGGCCGCCGTGATCAGCTCGGCCATGCCGTTCATCTGCATCGCACCGTCCCCGACCAGCGCGATCGCGGGCCGGTCCGGGTGCGCGAACTTCGCACCGATCGCGTACGGCACCCCGCAGCCCATCGTCGCGAGCGTCCCGGACAGCGAGGAGCGCATGCCCGGCTTCATCGTCAGGTGCCGTGCGTACCAGTTGGCCGCCGAGCCCGAGTCGGAACTGACGATCGCGTCGGCCGGCAGCAGCGGGTCCAGCACATGGGCGACGTACTCGGGGTTGATCGGGTCGGCCGACAGCTCGGCCCGCCGCGCCATCACCTCGCGCCAGCGCGCCACGTTCGCGCACACCTGGTCGTACCACTCCCGCCCGCGGTCCTCACTCAGCAGCGGGATCAAGGCCTGCAGGGTCGCCTTCGCGTCGCCGACGAGATTCACCTCGTACGGATAGCGCATGCCGACCATGTGCGGATCGATGTCGATCTGCACCCCGCGCGCCTTGCCGAACTCCGGCATGAACTGCGTGTACGGGAACGACGAACCGATGGTCAGCAGGGTGTCGCAGTCCCGCATCAGCTCGTACGACGGCCGGGTGCCCAGCAGGCCGATCGAGCCGGTGACGTAAGGGAGTTCGTCGCTGAGGACGTCCTTGCCGAGCAGTGCCTTCGCCACGCCGGCCTTCAGCAGCTCGGCGGTCCGCTCGACCTCGGCGCGTGCCCCGGCCGCGCCCTGGCCGACCAGGATCGCCACCTTGTCACCGGAGTTGAGGATCTCGGCCGCCTGCTCGATGGACTCCCGGGACGGAACCGACGTCCAGGAGCTGCGGCCCAGGCTGGAGGGCACCATCTTGAACTCGTGCGTGGGGGCTGAGTAGTCCAGCTCCTGGACGTCCCCGGGGATGATGATCGCCGTGGGGGCGCGGCGTGCGTACGCGGTGCGGATCGCGCGGTCGATGACGTTCGGCAGCTGCTCGGGGACCGTCACCGTCTCGATGAAGTCCGAGGCGACGTCCTTGAACAGGGTGTGCAGGTCGACCTCCTGCTGGTACGAGCCGCCCATCGCCGTGCGATGCGTCTGGCCGACGATCGCCAGCACCGGCACATGGTCCAGCTTGGCGTCGTAGAGGCCGTTGAGCAGGTGGATCGCACCGGGCCCCGAGGTCGCCGCGCACACTCCGAGACGACCGCTGAACTTGGCGTAGCCGACCGCCTCGAACGCGGACATCTCCTCGTGCCGGGACTGCACGAAACGGGGCTTGTTCTCGGCCCGCCCCCAGGCGGCCAGCAGACCGTTGATGCCGTCACCCGGATAGCCGAAGACGTGGTCTACTCCCCACTCGCGCAGTCGTTGCAGGACGTGGTCGGAGACCTTGGTGCTCATGTGTCGACCTCCCGGGCCTTGGCGTGATCGGACAGCTGTCGTCTGCGGGCCGAGTCACCCGGTGGGCCGACGGAAAACATGCGGGGGTGTTTGCGGCCCGGGGCCCGGGGCAGGCGCAGTTCCAGTGCTTCGGACAGGAGGCACGTCCGTGGGACCGGCCCCTGAGCCGCCCAGGCCGCGCCTGTCTCGAACGCGCAGCCGCACTCCCACGGTGACCGTCCACCCCAGAGCACCTTCAAGGGAGTTGCGACGCACCATGCCCACCAAAGTGAGCGCGAAGCACCACCCGCACGACGACGCCCCCGACACCGCCGACGCCTTCCGCAAACTCGCCAAGCTCCCCGCGGGCCAGCAGCGCGACACGCTGCGTGAGCAGATCGTCGAGGCCTGGCTGCCGATGGCCGACCGTCTCGCGGGGCGCTTCCGCAGCCGCGGCGAGAGCTTCGACGACCTGCGTCAGGTGGCCGCCCTCGGCCTGGTCAAGGCCGTCGACCGGTACGACCCCGAACTCGGCAACGCGTTCGAGAGCTACGCCGTGCCCACCATCACCGGCGAGATCAAACGGCACTTCCGCGACCACATGTGGACCCTGCACGTACCGCGCCGGGTCCAGGACCTGCGCAACCGTGTCCGGTTCGCCACCCAGGACCTCTCCCAGACCATCTCTGGCCGCAGGCCCACGGTCGCGGAGATCGCCGAGCACGCCAACATGAGCGAGGAGGACGTCCTGGTCGGACTGGAGGCGCTGGAGAGCTTCACCGCGCTCTCCCTCGACGCCGAACTGCCCGGCAGCGAGGACGGCTACTCGCTGAGCGACGCCCTCGGATCCCCGGACCCCGCGCTCGACACGGTCGTGGACCGCGAGTCCGTCAAGCCCCGGCTGGCCGCACTGCCCGAACGGGAGCGGGCCATCCTGTACATGCGGTTCTTCGGCGACATGACGCAGAGCCGGATCGCCGAGCAGCTCGGCATCTCCCAGATGCATGTGTCACGACTGATCAGCCGTTGCTGCACCCGGATGCGGGACCAGATCATGCACGAGGCCGCATAGCCAGTGCCAGATGGCGCGACATCAGGTCCATCGCCTGCGCCTCAGCCATCGAGAACGCCAGCCGGGGCCCGCACCGGAACAACGTGAGCACCCCCCGCACGGCGTCCCCGTCCTTCAACGGCACACACAGCAGTGACGTGACGTTCGCCGCTACGAGGACGGGGGCGCCCGTCGCGGTCCGGCCGAAGGCGTCCGGGTCCGGCGGGCGGATCTGCAGGGCCGGGGACCCGGTCCGGATCGTCTCGACGACCAGGGGGCAGTCGGCCGGATCCTGCCCCTGGAGCGCGGCCGCGGTCCCGTCCGGCGGGGCCAGTACGGCCGCGCGCGAGAGACCGTCCGCGCCCGCGTCGGCGATCACCCAGTCGGCGAACCTGCCGTGCAGGACCCGCGCCGCCGCCTCCAGGGCGGAGTGCCGGTCCGTGGTCAGCAGGGCCGTGGTCATCGCGTCCAGGAGGTCCATCACGGCCGCGTGCCGGGTGGCCTCGGCGAGGTCCGGCAGCTGCCGCGCCGGCGGGTCCGCCGGCTCCGTGGGGACGCTGGGCCCGCCGGGCTGCAGGACCACCAGGACCGTCGCGCGGGGCTCGCCGCTCGGGCGTACGGCCGCCAGCGTGGCGTGCACCGGGACGGACGGCTGCTGCTGGAGGCGGACGGTGAGACTGCGGTCGCCCTCGCCGCGGGCCACCGCCGCGGCCTGCGAACGGAACGCGGCCCGGTCGGCGTGCGCGAGGAAACCGGTCAGCGGGCGGCCCGTCGCATAACCGGCGCGCACACCGGTGAAGGCGCTCGCCGCGCCGTTCAGCCGCCGCACCACCGTCTCCTTGTCGACCAGCGCGACCGGCAGCGGGAGACGCTGGAACACGGCACGCAGCAGCTGTTGCTCCTGACGGTCCGCCGAGGCCCTGGTGCGGGCCGGGCCCGCCTCCGAAAGCCGCTCGTACCGGGGCCACAACTGGCCGACCACATGGTCCAGTTCGAAGATGGCCGCGTCCAGCACTGTGGGCAGGTCCCCACTCGACACGGACCGCGCCGTCTTCAGCTCCGCGACGCGGCGCACAAAGTCCGCAAGGTCTTCACCGAACTCGTCCGTCTGCGTCATGCGACGAAATTAGCGCGACTCCCGTCCGAGGCCACCGTTTTCGGACCGGGCGAGGGGGAAGGTGCGCGAGAGAGAGGAGGAGTGCACCATGCCGGACACCGGGCATCACACCCGTCGTTGGGGAACGGAGGCGACCGAGCCCGCCCTCCCCGGGCGGCGGCTGTCGGAACTGGTGGAGGAGGCCGCGCGCTGCACCGTGGAGTGCTGTGGAGCGAGCGGAATGGTGGCCGACGGCGGCAGCGAGCGGCCCGCGGCCGTCACCCATCCCGACCTCGCCCCGCTCGTCGCCGTGCAGCTGCGCTCCGGGGACGGGCCCATCCCGGCCGCCCTGGAACGCGGGGAACCGGCCCGCTGCTCCGATCTGCTGCGCGAGGACCGCTGGCCCGACTACCGCGCCCTCGCGCTCGACTCCGGGGTGCGCTCCAGCGTCACGCTGCCCTTCCGGCGCTCCGGGCTGGCGGTGACGCTCAGCCTCTACAGCTTCCGGCCCGGCGCCCTGGCGGACGCCCCGCACGGGCCCGCCCGGGCGCTCGGCGACCTCGCCATGACATGCCTGGTCCGCGACCTTTCCTACCGTGCCGCGCTCACCGAACTCGACCAGCTCGGCACCGCCCTGCGCTCCCGCCCCCACGTCGACCAGGCCTGCGGCATCATCATGCACGTACTGGGCTGCGACGCGGACGCCGCGTTCGGGGTGCTGCGCCGCCTCTCGCAGGGCAGCAACCGCAAGCTGTCCGACGTGGCGGCGGCGGTGGTCGAACGGCGGGGGCGGGGGCTGGAGAGGGACCTGGCCGCGTTGCTGAACTGAGGTCCCGCGAACCGGGGCCCTGACACCAGGGCGGGGCACCGTCGTGTCACCCGCTCGGGCGTCCTCGTAGCGCGAATGGGGCTCGGCCGCGCGCGCCTGGCCGCCGGGCGGGCTGTGATGGGCTATGGGGCACGACTCCGTGCTCCTGAGAAACCGCCCGTCGAAGGAGCCCTCCCCATGCCTTGCACCGCCCGTGTCCTGTCCGTCGCGGCCCTGGCCGGTGCCACGCTCGGCTTCGCCTCGGCCGCCTACGCGGACTCGGCCGCAGAGACCGGCTCGAGCAGCGTCTCCCCGGGCGGCGGCGTCACCGTCTCGGTCGCCTGCGAAGCGACCGGGGGACCGCCGCCCGCCACCCTCGGCGCCGCCTCGCACACGAACGCCGGGAGCGGGCACCCCACGACCGTCGACGGCACCTGCGCGACGGCGGCCGGCTCCACGGGCAAGGCGTGGAGCGCCGCTTCCCATGTGAACCGCGGCGACGGCAGCGATGGCGCCGCGGTTGGTGAGAGCGGGAGCGACGGCGGTGTGAGTGGTGCCGACGGCGGCGGTGGCGGCGGACACGGTGACGACGGCGGCGGTGGCGGCGGACGGGGAGACAGCGGCGGCGGTGAGGGCGCCGATCTCGGCGGAGGCGCTGTCGGCGGCGGCGACGTCGGGGACGGCGACGGCCATGACCAAGGCCGGCCCTGCACCGCGCAGGACTCCGACTCCTGCGGCGGCACGGGCCTGCAGAACGGGCGGGAACACGACATGCAGCACGGGGTGGAGGCCGGTGCGGGCGGCACCTTCTCCGACTCCGTGCCCGCCCTGGTCGCCGGCGGCCTCCTGATCGTCTGCGCACTGGGCGCCGCCGCCTACCGGATGTGGCCCAAGGACTCCGTCTGGGGCCGCTGACCCGCCGGGAGACGGGCGAAACCCGTGCGCACTCCGATGCGACAGCGGCACCCTGGGTACTCGGAGCACGGACACGGCACAGGGACTGCGCGGAGGTACGCATGCGGCCGACGGACCCGGAAGGCCACGGCCCCGTCCGCTTCGGGCCGCCCCTGCCCGAGGACGGGCTGCCCGTGCCGCCCGAACTCACCGCCGTGCTCGCCGCGGCCGCCGCACGCGCCGACGCGGAGCCGATCGGCGGCGGACCCGAACTGATCGAGGCAGCCTGCGGGTACTGGGAGCGACGCGGCCTGTCCGCCGCACCCGACCGCGTGGCCGCCGGCCCCGGCGCCCCCGCCCTGCTGCTCGCGCTGACCGCCGCGCTCGGCGGTGACGTCCTGGTGCCGAGGCCCTGCGCGGCCTGGTGGGCGCCGTACGCACGCCTGTTGGGCAGACCCGTCTTCCATGTGGCGACGCCGGCCGAGTGCGGTGGCGTCCCGGATCCGTACGCCCTGCTGGAGACCGTGCGCAGGGTGCGCACCGAGGGCGGTGACCCGCGGCTTCTCGTGCTGTCGGTCGCGGACGACCCCACCGCCACCGTCGCTCCTCCCGAGTTCCTGCACGGGTGCGTGGAGGCCGCAGCCGGGGAGGGACTGCACCTGGTCAGCGACGAGACCTGGCGCGACACCCTGCACGCGCCGCACGACACCGTGCTGCTCAGCCCGGCCGAGATGCTGCCCGACCGGGTCACCGTCGTCACCGACCTGGCCGGCGCGCTGCTGCCGCCCGGCTGGCCTGCCGCGGTGGCCCGATTCCCGGCGGGCGGGACGGGCGGTGACCTCCACGCGCGCGTGCTCGACGTGCTCACCGCGCTCGGCGCCCGCATCGCCGGGCCCCTCGCCGCCCCGGCCGCCTACGCGCTGCGGGAGCCGGAGCCGGTCACCGCGCGCGTGGCGGCCGCCATGCGCCTGCACGCGCGCGTGGCCGCCGCCCTGCACGCGGCGGTCGTCGCGGCGGGCACCCTGTCCCGACCCCCGCAGGCCGGCCGTCACCTCTACGCCGACCTCGGCCCGCTGCGCTCCGCGCTCTCGGCGCACGGCGTCGGCGACGCGCAGGAACTGGAGGACTTCCTCGCCGCCCGCCTCGGCATGCCCGCACCGGGCGGTCACCGCTTCGGCGACGAACTCGGCGCCCTGCGCGTCCGTCTGTCCACCGGCCCGCTGCTGGGCCGCACGGACGAGGAACGCGCGGAATGTCTCACATCACCCACGCCGTTGGAACTGCCACATGTGCAACGCGCGTTGAGCCATGTGAAGTCGGTCTTCGACGATCTCCGCGACGACGCTCAGCGATGGGAGCCTCCTCGATGACGCAGCAGTCCGAGTCGACCACCACCACGAGCACGAGTACGACCACCCGGGATGCCGACGAGACGGCGTCCGGACCAGGGTTCGCGCCCGTCCTTCCGCCGCTCGCCGAACCCCGCCCGCTGGGCGAGCGCCGGGTGTGGCCGCGCACCTTCCACGACCGCCTGACCGCCCCGCTGCCCGGCCTGAAAGCGATGGCACGCTTCGCCCGGGAGGGCTCCATCCGCCCCGGGCGCGAAGGCCTGGCCGACATCCCCCGGCTCCCCTTCGAACCCGCTCCGCTGCCCCGCGTCGACGCCCGTACCGTCGCCGTCTCCTGGGCGGGACACGCCAGTTGGGTCGTCCGGATCGGCGGCCTGACCGTTCTGACCGACCCGGTCTGGTCCCGTCGCATCCTCGGCACCCCCGCCCGCATCACCCCGGTCGGGGTCCCCTGGGAATCCCTGCCGCCCGTCGACGCGGTCGTCATCAGCCACAACCACTACGACCACCTGGACGCACCCACCCTGCGCCGGCTCCCGCGCACCACCCCGGTGTTCGTCCCGGCAGGCCTCGCCCGCTGGTTCCACCGCCGCCGCTTCACCCACGTCACCGAACTCGACTGGTGGGAGGCGGCCGAACTGAACGGCGTCCGCTTCGACTTCGTCCCCGCCCACCACTGGTCCAAGCGCACCCTCACCGACGCCTGCCACTCCCTGTGGGGCGGATGGGTACTGACGGCCCCCGACGGCCAACGCGTCTATTTCGCGGGCGACACGGGATACGGCCACTGGTTCTCCCGGATCGGAGAGCGCTACCCGGGCATCGACCTCGCCCTCCTCCCCATCGGCGCCTACGACCCCCGCTGGTGGCTCAGCGATGTCCACTGCGACCCGGAGGAGGCGGTCAGGGCGGCCCAGGACGTGGGCGCGCGCAGGATGGCGCCCATGCACTGGGGCACGTTCGTGTTGTCGGCGGAGCCGGTCCTGGAGCCACTGACACGGGTACGGACGGCCTGGGAGAAGGCAGGCCTGGATCGCGACGACTTGTGGGACCTCCCAGTAGGAGCCTCCCGGGTCCTGTAGCGCCCTATAGGGGCGCGGGGAACTGCGCGATCAACCACAACGCACCCGCGCCCCGCAACGCACCTCACCTGGCAGATCGAACCCGTCTCCACAAACTCGGCACCACACTGATGACCACGGTCAACACAACCGCAGCCACCACGCCTTCCCAAGGCTCCGGGAACAAAGAACCACCCAGAATCCCGATCACTTGATACGTCGCAGCCCAGGCCAGGCACGCCGGCAAGTTCCCCCGGGCGAACCGCCGCAACGGCCACTCGGCCACCAGGCAGGCCAACATCACCGGAATACGCCCGGCCGGCACCAGCCGGGACAACACCAGCACGGCAACCCCATGCGAGGCCAACTTGCCCTGCGCCTGCGCAAGCCGCTCCTCCGGCGCCCGCGCCCGAATCGCCTTCAGCCACCGCGACCCGTTCTTCGACCGCATCCCGCGCCGCCCCAGCCAGTACAGCGCCGCATCCCCGAGAAACGCGGCCAGCGACGCCGTCACGAACACCAGCGCCAGCGCGAACGGCGCCGTCTGATGAAAGGCGACCACGGCCGCCGAACTCACCAGCGCCCCCGTGGGAATCACCGGCACCAGCGCCCCGAACAGCACCAGTAGAAACAGCGACGGATAGCCGATCGCCCGCTGCGTCGACTCCGGAGGCACGATCGCCGCCGTAGCGGCAAGCCACGTCACCGTGCGACCTCCAGGCGCACGCTCTCCCCGTGCCCGAGCCGGTGCACCGCGACATCCAGCGCGTGCTCCGCCGCGAGGCGCACGAACTCGTCGCCGGGCGCGTGGAATTCATGGGGGCGCACGGCGTCCATCCCGATCGGCCAGTACGTGCCGTAGTGCACCGGTACCGCACTGCGCGGCGCCAGCCGGCCCAGTGCCTCGGCCGCCCGCCCCGCATCCAGATGCCCGCTGCCGAGGTACGGCCCCCAGCCGCCCACCGGCAGCAGAGCCACCTCGACCGGCCCGACCTCCTGCTCCATCGCGTCGAACAGCCCCGTGTCCCCCGCGAAGTACGTCCGCGCCTCGCCCTCGATCACATAGCCGAGAGCGGGCGAGCGATGCGGCCCGAGCGGCAGCCGACGCCCGTCGTGCCGTGCGGGAACGGCCCGTACGACCACGTCACCGACCGTCACCCGGTCCCCGGGCGCCACCTCGCTCACCGCGAGATGGCCGAGCCGACGCAGACCCGGCACGGCCCGGGGCGCGCCCCGGGGCACCAGCAGGCGGGTGCCCTCGGCGAGCCGCTCCAGCGACGGAACGTGCAGGTGGTCGGCGTGCAGATGCGACACCAGCGCCACGTCCGCGCGCCAGGCGCCGGGCGGCGGCAGCGCCCCGCGACGGCGGCGGAGATGGGCGAGACGGCGCGCGAAAAGAGGGTCGGTGAGCAGCCGTACGCCCGAGTCAGCGACCGTACACGTCGCGTGACCCCACCAGGTGATCTCCACCGGCACCTCTTTGCCTCCTTCGCGCGACTCCCCGAAGCCTACGGGCAGGAGTAGGGTCGGCGCCGAAACCCGGAGGTGAGGGGGACGCCATGGGACCGGTGCGGGTCACGGCGATCGCGAGTCTGACGCCGCTGCAGGAGCTGGACGACGATCCCTTCCTGGTGGACTCGCGCAGCCAGCACGCGATGTGCGCGCGCTGGGCCGCCGAGCGGGGCTACATCGTCAGCCGGGAGCTGCTGGTGCGGGGGCTGCGGGCCGACCACTGTGTGCTGTGGGACGGCGTCCGGCCGGGGATGGACCTGTTCGTGGCGCCCAGCCGCCGGGTACTGGAGAGCGCGCTGTCGTCCGTCGAGGAGTTCACGGCGGAGTGCGCCCGGCGCGGGGTGCGGGTGGAGACGGTCGGGTTCGAGGAGCCCTGCTACGACGCCCAGATGAAGGCCCGGGTGCACCGGCGGCTGTCGATGCCGACGGCCGGCTACGACGGGCGCTGAGCCCCCGCTCCCGGTGACGGACCGCATTGTCCGACCCGTGTGACAGTCTGAAGTGCAGGCCCGCACCGACGACGGGCCAGGACGTGAGGTGGGCTGGGCGTGCGTGGCGTGCGTTGGCGGCGGGTCGCCAGTCAGACGGGGCGGAGCGTCGCGGTGTGGGCGGTCTCCACGGTCACCATGCTCGTGCTCGCGGGGATCCTGCCGGACTTCCGCCTCCAGTCCGCCGACGGCGAGAGCGCCACCCACATCGCCGTCACCGCCGCGGTCGGCGCCGGGGCCTTCGGTGTGCTGTCCGCCCTGGTCTGGCCGCTGCTGGTGCGGCTGTTGCTGCTGGTGCCGGCGCTGGTGCTGGGACTGCTCGTCTTCGTGCTGAACGGGTCGCTGCTGCTGGTCGCCCTGCGGCTCAATCCGGCCAGCAGCGCCGAAGCGGCCCCGGAGACGGCCGTGGTGGTGGCCGCCGTGATGTCCGCCGTGGCCTCCGCGACCGGCGCCGCCCTGGCCGTGCGCGACGACGACGCGTACCGGCGGCGCCTCTACCGCCTCGCCGACCGCCGCCGCAGACGTCTGCCGCCCGGCCCGTCCGCCCCGGGCACGGTCTTCCTGCAACTCGACGGCGTGGGTCACGACGTCCTGCTGGCCGCCGTCGGCAAGGGCGTGATGCCCACCGTCGCCCAGTGGCTGGGTACCACCCACCGGCTCACCCCCTGGCGCACCGACTGGTCCAGCCAGACCGGCGCCAGCCAGCTCGGCATCCTGCACGGCAGCAATGACGACGTCCCGGCGTTCCGCTGGTACGAGAAGGACACCCGCGAGGTGATGGTCTGCAACCGGCCGACCAGCGCCGCCGAACTCCAGCGCCGGGCCGTCGAGCGCACCGGCGACGCCGGCCTGCTCACCGCCGACGGCGCGAGCCGCGGCAACCTCTTCAGCGGCGGCGCCGACGAGCAGGCCCTGGTGCTGTCGATCGCCACCCGCCGCCGCGGCCGGGAGAACCGCTCCCGGGCCGGCTACTTCGCGTACTTCTCCGACCCCGCCAACGCCGTGCGCACCGCCCTGTCCTTCGTCGCCGAAGTCGGCCGCGAAACAAGCGAGTCCACCCGGGCCCGGATCAGGAAGCAGCGCCCGCGCGTCGCACGCGGCGGCCTCTACCCCTTCGTCCGCGCCTTCGCGACCGTGGTCGAACGGGACGTCGTCGTCGCCGCGGTGATGGGCGACATGCTCGCCGGACGCACCGCCGTCTACGCCGACCTGGTGGCGTACGACGAGGTGGCGCACCACTCCGGGCCGACGAGCCGCGACGCTGAAAAGGTGCTCGAACGCCTCGACCGCGCCCTGGCGCTGATCGCGAACGTCGCCGAGCACGCCCCACGGCCGTACCGCATCGTGGTCCTGTCCGACCACGGTCAGAGTCCCGGTGAGACCTTCCGCGCCCGTTACGGCCTCGGCCTCGGCGATCTGGTGCGGGCCGGCTGCGGGCTGCCCGTGCCGCGCAAGGCGCAGCGCACCCACAGCGGGGCCGAGGCCCGCGCAGCCGTGCGCGCGGCCCTGCGCAGACCCGTCGAGGAGGGCAAGGAGCAGCACCGGCCCTCCCGCCGCTCGGAACCGCTCGTGCTGGCCTCCGGCAACCTCGGCCTGGTCTCCTTCCCCGACGTGCCGCACCGGATGAGCAAGGAGGAGATCGACGCCCGCCATCCCGCCCTGCTGACCACCCTCGCCAACCATCCGGGCATCGGCTTCCTGCTCGTCCGCAGCGAGGAGCACGGCGGGGTGGTGCTCGGCGCGTACGGCGCCGAGATCCCACTCGACCAACTCGACGACAAACAGGGCCCGTTGGAGGCATTCGGACCGGGCGCCGCCGACGCCGTGCGCCGCACCCACTCGTTCCCGCACACCGCCGACATCATGGTCAACTCCTTCCACGACCCGGCCGACGGCGAGGTCCTCGCCTTCGAGGAACAGATCGGCTCGCACGGAGGCCTGGGCGGCGCGCAGGCCAGACCGTTCCTGCTCTCCCCGGTCGTCCTCTCGCCACCGGTCGAGGACGGCGAGGAGCTGACCGGCGCCGAGCACGTCCACCGGGTACTGCGCCGCTGGCTGCGGGAGACGGACGGCCCTCAGGTGCCGGTCACCGACGAGGACGAGGCGGAGCGGGCCGCCTGAAATTCGGCTGCGCCGCCGGGGTCGTACGCACACACTGTTCGAGTCGCACACCTCTCGAACACCCCGAAGGGACGCCTCTTGCAGGCTGCCGTGTCCGTCACTCCCGCCCGTATCCCCGAACTGCTTCTCGGCCTCGCCACCGTCCGGCCGGTCTTCATCTGGGGCGCCCCCGGCATCGGAAAGTCCTCCCTGGTGCGGGACTTCGCCGAGTCGCTGGGCCTGGAGTGCGTGAGCCTGCTCGGCACCCAGCTCGCCCCGGAGGACCTGATCGGCGTCCCGCAGATCCGCGACGGACGGTCGGTGTTCTGCCCGCCGGAGGTGATCGCCCGCGACGAGCCGTACTGCCTGTTCCTGGACGAGCTCAACGCGGCCACCCCGGACGTCCAGAAGGCGTTCTACTCCCTGATCCTCGACCGCCGTATCGGCAACTACGAGCTGCCGAAGGGATCCATCGTCATCGGCGCCGGCAACCGCGCCACCGACAACGCGCTCGCCCGCCCCGTCGCCTCCGCCCTCGTCAACCGTCTCGCCCACGTCCACCTGGAGGCCTCCGCCAAGGACTGGCTGACCTGGGCGGCGAACAACGACATCCACCCCTGGATCCTCGACCACCTCACCGACCGGCCCGACCACCTGTGGTCCAGGCCGCCGAAGACCGAGGAGCCCTTCTCCACGCCCCGCTCCTGGCACATGCTCTCCGACGCGCTGCACTCCTTCGGCCAGGGCCTCGACGAGGAGACGCTGAAGGTCCTCGCGCACGGCACGCTGACGCCCGCGCACGCCACGGCCTTCTGCGGCTACGTCAAGATCGTGCGCAGCCAGTTCGGCATCGAGGCGATCATCAAGGGCGACGCCCGCTGGCCGAACCGCATCGAGGACCGCGACCTGCTCTACTACCTCGCCGAGTCCTTCCGCGGCCGCCTGATCAAGGAACTCCCGGTCAGCAAGGAGCACATGTCGGCGAACGGCCGGCAGACCGCGTACCGCGCCAAGTCGCTGCTGGTGCAGCTCGCCGAGATCTCCGTCGAGGTCGCCCAGACCGTCATCGCCTCCGACACCGACGGCAACCCGGTCCTGCCCTCGTGGTTCCTCATCGAGGCCGCCCGGGACATGCCCCGGCTGGTGGAGGCGCGGCGGTGAGCCGTACCAAGGGCAAGGGGCAGAAGAAGCGGGACCTCGCGGCCGAGGCGTTCGCCGAGGGGATGGCGCTGGTGAAGGCGAACCCGGCCCTCGCGGCCGTGGAGTTCGACGTGTGCCGCGACGAGGAGTGCGAGATCGCGCCCCGCGACGGACTCGTGGTCGTCGACTCCGCCGCCGACCTGCACGTCCACCCGCACCGGCTCGCCGAACCCGCCGCCTGGGCCTGGGCCCTCGCCCACGCCGTCCTGCACCTCGGCTTCGGGCACGTCCCGGCGGCGCAGGGCCAGCGCACCCAGCCGGACCGCTACGACCTCGCCGCACGCTGCGTCGTCGTCAACCGCTTCCTGCTGAACTTCACCATCGGCGAGACCCCCGAGACGCTGCCCGCCTCCTACCCCGACGGCGACGAGGAGCAACTCGCCGCGCGCTGGCGGCGGGACGGGCTCCCACCCGCGTACGAGCGCTGCGGCACCGCCGGCGGCGAGCCCGACCAGCTGCTCCTGACCTGGCACGGGTACTACGGCCAACCCCCCGACCACCAGCTGGCGTTCGCCACCGCCCTGACCCGGACGGTGTCCGCGGCGATGGACATGGCGGGCGGCCGCCGCGACTCCCTCAGCGGGGAAGTCGCCCCGCAGCGCCCCTGGGAGAAGGCCCTGAGCTGGTTCATCTCCTCCTATCCGCTGCTCGGCGGCATCGCGGCCGGCATCACACTCGTCGCCGACGCCGAACTCGCCCGCGCGCACGGCATCTCCGTGGCGGCGGTGAACGCCGAGGCCGGCGAGATCTACATCAACCCGCTGCGCCGCTTCGACGACGAGGAATGGCGGTTCATCCTCGCCCACGAGATGCTGCACGCCGCCCTGCGCCACGGCGACCGCTGCGGCACCCGCGACCACTACCTCTTCAACATCGCCTGCGACTACGTGATCAACGGCTGGCTGCAGGAGATGCAGGTCGGCACCATGCCGGAGGGCCTCCTGCACGACCCGGCCCTCACCGGTCTCTCCTCCGAGGAGGTCTACGACCGTCTCGCCGGCGACCTGCGCCGTATGCGCCGCCTGTCCACCCTGCGCGGCAAGGGCAGCGGCGACATGCTCGGCGCCCCGCTGGGCCCGCCCGGCGCGTACGTCGACCTCGACGAGTTCTACCGCCGGGGCCTGAGCCAGGGCCTGGACCTGCACCAGCAGCAGGGGCGCGGCTTCCTCCCCGGCGGCCTGGTCGAGGAGATCCGCACCCTCAGCCACCCGCCCCTGCCCTGGGACGCCCGACTGGCCCGCTGGTTCGACGAGTTCGTGCCGAGCCCACAACCGGTACGGACATACGCGCGCCCTTCGCGCCGCCAGTCCTCCACGCCCGACATCCCGCGCGCCGGCCGCTACTTCCCGCCCGAGGAGATCGCCCGCTGCACCTTCGGCGTCGTCCTGGACACCTCCGGCTCCATGGACCGCACCCTCCTCGGCAAGGCCCTCGGCGCCATCGCCTCCTACGCCGGGGCCCGCGACGTCCCGGCCGCCCGCGTGATCTTCTGCGACACGGCCCCGCACGACGCGGGCTTCGTGCCGGTCACGGAGATCGCCGGCCGGGTACGCGTCCACGGCCGCGGCGGTACGGTCCTGCAGCCCGGGATCGACCTCCTGCACCGCGCGGACGACTTCCCGCCGGGCGCGCCCGTCCTCGTCATCACGGACGGCTGGTGCGACGTCCTGCGGGTGCGGCGCGAGCACGCGTATCTGATCCCGCAGGGGGCGCGGTTGCCGTTCACCGCGCGTGGGCCGGTGTTCCGGGTGCAGTGAGCCGGAATGTGATCGGATGGTGTCGTACAGGAACAGCCAGAATTCGAAGGGATTCATCGTGGCAACCACGCGCTCCGCACACACCGTCTGGGAAGGCAACCTGCTCGAGGGCAACGGTGTCGTCTCCTTCGACTCCTCCGGTGCCATTGCCGAGCAGCCCGTCACCTGGGCCTCGCGCTCCCAGGACGCGAACGGCAAGACCAGCCCCGAGGAGCTGATCGCCGCCGCGCACTCCAGCTGCTTCTCCATGGCGCTGTCGCACGCCCTGGCCGGCGCCGGCACCCCGCCCACCAAGCTGATCACCTCGGCCGACGTGAATTTCCAGCCGGGTGAGGGCATCACGGGCATCCACCTGACCGTCGAGGGCACGGTCCCCGGCATCGACAACGACGCCTTCGTCGCCGCCGCCGAGGACGCCAAGAAGAACTGCCCGGTCAGCCAGGCCCTCACCGGCACGACGATCACCCTGTCGGCCAAGCTGGCCTGAGATCCACCCGCGTCCTGGACGTCCTTCGGTGCCGCGCCCCCGACACAGGGGGCGCGGCACCGTCGTTTCCGGGTACCCGCAGTACGCGGCCAGTACGCGGCATTGACAACAGCGCACTCAAGTTTTGTGCTGGTGTGTGAGGAGTGCCCTGGCGGAAGGGGACGGAGATGGCACGTGCGGTCGGGATCGATCTGGGGACCACGAACTCGGTGGTGGCCGTACTGGAGGGCGGCGAACCCACCGTCGTCGCGAATGCGGAGGGGGCCAGGACCACACCGTCGGTCGTGGCCTTCGCCAAGAACGGCGAGGTGCTGGTCGGGGAGGTCGCGAAAAGGCAGGCCGTGACCAATGTGGAGCGGACCGCCCGCTCCGTGAAGCGGCACATGGGCGACCCGAGCTGGCGCTTTCCCGAGCAGGGCTCCGTGGACGGCACCCGCTACCGGGCGCAGGAGCTGTCCGCGCGGGTGCTGCAGAAGCTGAAGCGGGACGCGGAGTCCTACCTCGGCGAGGACGTCACGGACGCGGTGATCACCGTACCGGCGTACTTCGACGACTCCCAGCGGCAGGCCACCAAGGAGGCCGGGGAGATCGCGGGCCTGAAGGTCCTGCGGATCATCAACGAGCCGACGGCCGCCGCCCTCGCCTACGGCCTCGACCGCGGCGAGGAGCAGACCGTGCTGGTCTTCGACCTCGGCGGCGGCACCTTCGACGTCTCGCTCCTGGAGATCGGCGACGGCGTCATCGAGGTCAAGGCGACCAACGGCGACACCCACCTGGGCGGCGACGACTGGGACCAGCGGATCGTCGACCATCTCGTCAAGAAGTTCAAGGGGCAGTACGGCATCGACCTCGCGGGCGACAAGATGGCCGTGCAGCGGCTGCGAGAGGGCGCCGAGAAGGCCAAGATCGAGCTGTCCAGCTCGTCCGAGACGACGATCAACCTCCCCTACATCACCGCCTCCGCCGAGGGGCCGCTGCACCTCGACGAGAAGATGACCCGCGCCCAGTTCCAGGAACTCACCGCCGACCTCCTCGACCGCTGCAAGACCCCCTTCCACCAGGCGGTCAAGGACGCCGGCATCAAGCTGTCCGCGGTCGACCACGTCATCCTCGTCGGCGGCTCGACCCGGATGCCCGCGGTCACCGACCTGGTCAAGGAACTCACCGGCAAGGACCCGCACAAGGGCGTCAACCCTGACGAGGTCGTGGCCGTCGGCGCGGCCCTCCAGGCGGGCGTCATCCGCGGCGACGTCAAGGACGTGCTGCTCCTCGACGTCACCCCGCTGTCCCTCGGCATCGAGACCAAGGGCGGCATCATGACCAAGCTGATCGAACGCAACACGACCATCCCGACACGGCGTTCGGAGATCTTCACCACGGCCACCGACAACCAGCCCTCGGTGGGCATCCAGGTCTACCAGGGCGAGCGCGAGATCGCCGCGTACAACAAGAAGCTCGGCGTCTTCGACCTCACGGGTCTGCCCCCGGCCCCCCGCGGGGTCCCGCAGATCGAGGTCGCCTTCGACATCGACGCCAACGGCATCATGCACGTCTCGGCCAAGGACCTCGCCACCGGCCGCGAGCAGAAGATGACGGTGACCGGCGGCTCGGCGCTCCCCAAGGACGACATCGACCGCATGATGCGGGAGGCCGAGCAGTACGCCGAGGAGGACCGCAAGCGCCGCGAAGCCGCCGAGACCCGCAACCAGGCCGAACAACTCGTCTACCAGACGGAGAAGTTCATCCGGGAGAACGAGGAGCGGATCCCCGCCGACACCAAGTCGGAGGTCGAGACGGCCGCCACGGAACTCAAGGGCCTGCTGGAACGCGACGCGGACACCAACGAGTTGCGGACGAGGGTCGAGAAACTCGCCACCGTCAGCCAGAAGATGGGCCAGGCCATGTACGCCCAGGCCGACCAGGGTGCCTCCGCCGGCGGCACTGAGCAGGACACCTCACCGCAGGACGAGGAGGGCGTGGTCGACGCCGAGATCGTCGACGAGGACCGCGACACCAAGGGCGGCGCGGCCTGACCGTCACACGCCCGTCCGCTCCCGGTCCCGCCGCCACGGCCGCGGCCCCGGCTGCCCGGGGTCGCGGTCGCGGTTCACCCCATAGGGGCGGAACAGGTACTGCACCGTCACGCTGAACATGTGGACCAGGCGGGTGTACGGCACCAGGGCGATCAGCGCCATGCCGATCGTCGCGTGGACCCGGTACAGCACCGGCACCCCCTCCATCAGGTCCGTCCTCGGCTGGAGGGTGAACAGGCTGCGGGCCCAAGGGGCGATCGACGCACCGTAGTTGTAGCCGTCGCCGGAGACATGGCTGAGCTTCGCGGCCATGCCCATCCAGATGGCGGCGATCAGGACGACGTACATGAGCTTGTCGTTCACCGTCGTCGCCCGGAACACCGGGGCGTGCGTGTGGCGGCGGTGGATGAGCAGCATGATCCCGGCGACGGCGAGCGCACCGGCCACTGTGCCGCCGTAGAGCGAGAACAGGTGGTACGTGTGCTCGCCGGCACCGAACGGGCCGGTCCACGACCGTGGGACGAACAGGCCCACCAGATGGCCCGCGAGCACGAAGAGGATGCCGTAGTGGAAGGCCGGGGAGGCGATGTTCAGCAGTTTCGACTCGGACACCTGCGACGAGCGCGTGGTCCAGCCGTATCTGTCGTAGCGGTAGCGCCAGATCAGGCCCGCGACGAGCAGGGCGAAGGCGACGTACGGCAGAACGCCCCACAGGAGCGTGGTCATGAGGGAACCTCCGTGTGGGGGATCGGCAGGGTGGCGCACACGGCTTCCAGGACGGATGCGTACGGGGTGCCGAAGTCGGCGAGCCGGGCCCGGAGCTGCCACAGGGCCTCGCGGTGTTCCGTGAGGAGGGCCGTGTTCCCGGTGCGGGCCGCGAACTCCAGTACGGCGGGGAGGAAGTCGGGCAGTTCCTCGCCGGTGAACTCCAGGCCGGCGGCGAGGTAGACGTCCTTGAAGCGGACCAGCGACATGCCGCGCCGCCGGGTGTCCTCGTCCCGCCAGCGGCTCAGATAGAGGCTGTGCCGGTTCTTGAAGTCGAAGACCTGGAGGTAGTGGGCGGCCAGCTCGCCGGGCGGGGTGACGGCCGCGTGGTCGGTGAACTCCCGCAGCTGCGGGGCCGCCTCGCGCAGCAGGGGCAGCCGGGCGCGGAAGTCGTCGTCGGGATAGGTCAGGCAGAGCGCTGCCGCCTGGTACAGCACGGCGTCGGAGGGCATCAGGTCTCCTTCGCGGTGCAGGAGCCCGTGGCGCTCGCTTGGGGCCGGAAGAAGCGTCCTGCGCCCAGCAGCGCCGCTCCCGGCCCGGCGGGCGGTATTCGCGTGTCGGCCACCTGCGTCGCTCCCTTGCTCGCCCCGTGCTTCGACGCTAGGGCCGGGCGGGGGAACGCACCTGTTCATGGCGCCCGTACGGGTGCTCGGCCACGAGGTCAGGGCTTGCGGGCGACCCCCGCGTACACCGGAACGACGCCCTCCGCCTGTGCCGCCACGTCCTCGGCCTCCGGCCGCCACCCGGTCACCGGGATCACGCCGGGACCGAGCAGCTCCAGGCCCTCGAAGAAGCGCTGGAAGTCCGTGATCGAGCGGGGGAAGAAGGGGGTGCCGCTCGCACGGAAGGCGCCCGCCGCCTTCGCGATGGCCTCCGGATTGAGGTCGGGGGTGACCTGCGAAAGGATCAGATGGCTGCCCGGGGCGAGCGCCGCGACGTACTTCGCCAGAAGGTCGTGGACGCCGTCGTCCAGATAGTGGGTCAGCGCCACCAGCGACAGCGCGACCGGCCGTGAGAAGTCCAGCGTCTCGGCGGCCTGCCGCAGCAGGGCGTCGATGTCCCGCACGTCCGCGTGCACGTACTCCGTGCGGCCCTCCTCACAGCCGCGCAGCAGCGCCTGGGCGTGCCGCAGCACGATCGGGTCGTTGTCCGCGTACACCACCCGGGACTCCGGCGCCACGGCCTGCGCCACCTGGTGCAGATTGGGCTCGGTGGGGATGCCCGTGCCGATGTCCAGGAACTGGCGGATCCCGGCCTCGGCGACCGTGCGGACGGCCCGGTGCATGAACCTCCGGTTGGCCCGTGCCCCGCGCACCGCGCTGTCGTCCACGGCGAGGATCTTCCGGGCGAGCGCCTCGTCCACCGGGTAGTTGTCCTTGCCGCCCAGCCACCAGTCGTACACACGGGCAGGGTGCGGCCGGCTGGTGTCGATCTGCGGTGCGGCGTCGGATCCGGTCATACGGGGTCTTCTCCTCCGGTCGGACAGGTGCGGTGGGTGGCTCAGAAGGCCTCGCGGTGCTCCCGCAGGATCTTCTTCGTGCGCTGGGCCGACGCGGCCCGCGCCGTCATGTGGTCGAGGACCTCCAGATGCGCGGAGACCTCCTTGCGCGAGTCGAGGTACAGGGCCCCGGTCAGGTACTCGGTGAAGACCATGTCGGGCAGCTCGGGCTCGTCGAAGCGGAACAGGGTGAAGGGCGCGTAGGTGCCCGGGTGCGGGCCGTCCTTGAACTCGGCGATCTGCAGCGTGACCCGGTCCCGCTCGGCGAACTCCAGCAGCTTGTCCATCTGCTGGCGCATCACCTCGCCGCGGTTGCTCACCGGGCGCCGCAAAACCGTTTCGTCCATGATCACCCACAGATGGGGCGGGTCCGGACGGTCCAGCAGCCGCTGCCGGGCCATCCGCAGGGACACATGCCGCTCGATGGTCTCCGGACCGGTCTGCCCGACCGTGCCCGCCTCCATCACCGCACGTGCGTAGGCCTCGGTCTGCAGCAGGCCGGGCACGAAGTGCGGCTCGTAGGAGCGGATGATGCCGGCGGCGCCCTCGAGGCTCACATACAGGCTGAACCAGTCCGGCAGCACGTCGTGGAAGCGCTGCCACCAGCCCGGCCGGTTGGCCTCCTCGGCCAGGGCGACGAACGCGGCCGCCTCGTCGTCCGGGACGCCGTACGTCTCCAGCAGCACCTGGACGTACGGGATCTTCAGCGCGACCTCGGCCATCTCCATCCGCCGTACGGTCGCGGGGGCCACCCGCAGGACGCGCGCGGCCTCCTCACGCTTGAGCCGGGCCGCCTCCCGCAGTTCCTGCAGGCGCCTGCCGAGCACGACCTGGCCCACGGTGGGCGCGGGACGCCGCTCACTCACGCCACGCCTCCCCTACGCGCCGAAGTAACCGCGCAGCAGTGTGTCATGTTCCGCCGCCAGTCTCACTGGTTCGGCCGTGAGGCGCTCGCCACGTGGGCCGTCCGGCGGTTGGGCGGGGTTGCGGGGGCGCGTCCCGTCAGGGCATCAGTGACTGGAGGTACTTGACCGTCGCCGGGTCGGCCGGAAGGAGCGTCTCGATGGCCAGCTCCGCGACCGTCACGTCCATGGGGGTGTTGAAGGTGGAGATGGACGAGACGAAGGACAGCGTCCGGCCCTCGTGCTCGATCTGCATCGGGAGCGCGAAGTAGGGGACGGGCTCCGCCGGTTCGTGGTCGTGGCCGTGCTCCTGCTGCGGCACCGGGTAGGCCGCCACCTCCTCGTACAGCGCCCGCAGGGGTGCGGAGCGGTGCAGGGCGATCTCCCGTTCCATCTGCGCGAGCAGATGTCCGCGCCACTCGGGGAGGTTGCGGATGCGCGGCGCGAGGCCCTCGGGGTGCAGCGTCAACCGCATGGCGTTCAGCGGGGGTTCGAGCAGTGACTGCGCGACGCCGTCCAGGAACATCGTCATGCCCCGGTTGGCCGCGACCACGTCGTACACCGAGTCGACCACGAACGCCGGGTAGGGCTCGTAGCACTGGATGAGGCGCTCCATGCCCTGGCGCAGGGCGTCCAGCTCGGGCGAGTCGAGCGGGGTCTCCGGGTAGCGCGGGGCGTAACCGGCCGCCAGCAGAAGGGAGTTGCGCTCCCGCACCGGGACGTCGAGGTGCTCGGCGAGCCTGAGCACCATCTCCTCGCTCGGCCGCGAACGGCCCGTCTCGATGAAGCTGATGTGCCGCGCCGAGGAGTCGGCCCGCAGCGCCAGCTCCAGCTGACTGACCCGGCGGCGCTCCCGCCAGGACCGCAGGAGGGGGCCCACCCCCTTGTCGGTGGGGGCGGTGGCCGAGGTGCTGGTTCCCGTCGCGACAATGGTCATACGCAGGACCGTAGTCGAGGAGCGCACCTTATGACCTGGCCGCCGTTGAAGCCGACCCTGGAGACCGCCGCGGTGTACCGGGCCAGGGTGCGGGGCTGTCTGCTGGGCGGGGCGATCGGGGATGCCCTCGGCTATCCCATCGAGTTCAACTCCCTGGACCGTATCCGCGCCGTTCACGGGGAGCGCGGCGTGACCGGGTTCGTGCCCGGCGCGTACGGCGCGCTGGGCCTGGTCAGCGACGACACACAGATGACCCTGTTCACGGTCGAGGCACTGATCCAGGCACACGCCCGGGAGCGGACGAGGGGAATCGGCGGTGCCTGGGCGCACATGCTGCTCCAGGCGTACGAGCGCTGGCTGGAGACCCAGTCGAAGCCGGGCCCCGAGCAGGGCGCCGCCCCCACGGGCGGCCTGATCGACGAGCCCTGGCTGTACTCCCGCCGCGCGCCCGGCAACGCCTGCCTCTCCGGGGTCGCCCAGAAGTACCACCCCGACCCGATGCTCGCGCTCGACGGAAAGCCGGGCCAGGTCAACCCCGACTCCAAGGGCTGCGGCACCGTGATGCGCTCGGCCCCCTTCGGCCTGATCAACTCCGCCGACGGGGCCTTCGCCATGGCCGCCCGAGGCGCCCAGATCACCCACGGCCACCCCACCGGCTACTACGCGGCGGGCGCGCTGGCGGCGATCGTGGCGTACGTGGTGGAGGGGGACTCCCTGGAGGGCGCGGTGCTGCGCACGCTGCGGCTGCTGGCCCGCCACCCCGGTCACGAGGAGACGACGGCCGCCCTGGAGGGGGCCCTCGACCTCGCCGCCCAGGGGCGGCCCACCGCGGAGAAGCTCCAGTCTCTCGGCGCGGGCTGGGTCGCCGAGCAGGCCCTCGCGATGGGCGTCTACTGCGCCCTCGTCGAGCTGGACGTCAAAGCGGCCCTGCTGCTGTCCGTCAACCACTCGGGTGACAGCGACTCCACCGGCTCCATCTGCGGCAACCTCCTCGGCGCCGTGCACGGAGACGTCGGCCTGCCGCACGAGTGGGTCGAGCGTGTCGAGGGCAGGCGCACGATTGCCGCGATCGCGGACGACCTGGCGGCGGAGCGACTGCACGAGCGGTGAGGGGGCAGCCGTTCCCCAACCGTCCGGAGGGTTCCCCGGCCCGCCCCCGGGAACCCTTCTGACCAGGACCGCAGTCAGCGGCTGTGGCACGCTGAAGAAGCACCCGGTGCCGAGGAAGGAGCGAGCCCATGCCCGTCGAACCCCTGTCGCTGAAGGAGATCGAGGACCGACTGGCCGAGCTGCCGGGCTGGGCGGTCGAGGACGACCGGCTCACCCGCTCCTACCGGCTCGGCTCGCACTTCGCCGCCACCGCGATGGTCATCCACATCGCCCAGGTCCAGGACGAGCTCGACCACCACTCCGACCTCACCCTCGGCTACAACACCGTGTCCCTGTCGGTGAACACGCACAGCGCGGGCGGCAAGGTCACCGAGCTCGACTTCGGCCTCGCACAGAGGGTCGAGGACCTCGCACAGGCCCACGGGGCACATTGACCCGCGTGCTCGACTACGACAAGGAAGCCGACGCGTACGACGCCAGCCGCGGTGGCGAGCCGAGGGCCGCGGCCGCCGCCGACGCCGTGCTCGGCCTGCTCCCGGCGGCCACCGAGCGGCTCCTCGACGTGGGCTGCGGCACCGGGATCGTCACCCGGCGCCTCGCGGCCGCGCGGCCCGCCACCCAGGTGACGGGCGCCGACCTGACGTACGGCATGGCCCGGATGGCCGCCCGGCGCCTGCCCGGCTCCGTCCTGCTGGCCGACAGCCGTAGGCTGCCGTTCCGCGACGGGACGTTCGACGCCGTCACCAGCGTCTGGCTGCTGCACCTGTTCGACGAACCCGAGGACGTCCGCGCCGTAGTCGCCGAGTGCGCCCGCGTCCTGAAGCCCGGCGGTGTGTACGTCACCACCGTCGACAAGGCCGCCGCCCACGACGTCGGCAGCGACATCGACGCCGTCCTCGCCCCGCGCCCGCGCCGCCCGGCCCCGGACGCCGCCCCGCTCGTGGAGACATACGCCGTCGCGCACCGCCTGCACCCGGCGGGGCAGGCCCGTTTCCCCGGCCGCGGTCAGGGCCGCAGCCCCCGTCGCACCGCCGCCGATCTGCGGCGCGGCTGGTTCACCCAGCTGCCGCCCGGGGACCCACTCACCGAAGGGTTCGTCGCCCGGATCCAGGCGCTGCCCGACCAGGAACGGCCACGCCCCGACCCGGAGTTCAGCCTCCGGGCCTTCAGGAAGCCGGCGGCCGGCTGAAGTCCATCGTCCAGTTGGTCACCCACGTCTCCCCGCCATCGACGGAGAACGCCTGCTCCCCGTGGGCGGAGGCAGGCGACACAGCGGCGGAAGGACCAGCGGCCCCGGGCTGCTCATGAGCGCTCTCCAGTGGTTCCTGCGGGCAGGGAGTCGGTCAAGTGGGCGTCCAGGTCCGGGACTTCGGGCACGAGCATGTGCCCGGGCTTCCTCGTCGTCGACGGGATGGCGACGGCTCCGCGGCCGACGGCCCGCACTCCGTGACACGGAGGCGGTCGCCCGCCGATCGCGGGCGACCGCCTCACCTTGCCGGGTCGGCTTCAGCCACCCAGGACGCCACCCAACAGACCGCCCAGGAGGCCGGTCACGACGCCCAGAAGGCCCGAGAGCACGTCATGGTGGTCGCCGTTGTCGCCCTTGGAGGAGACGCATGTCTGGTGGCCCAGAAGGGAGATGTGGATGGTTCCTTCGCACTTGGAGGGCGCCGGAGCCGCAGACGCGCTCGGCGCCATGAGGGTCAGGGCGATTACGGGAGCGGCGAGGACCGCCGCGACGCGAGAGCGGGTCGACTTGCGTGTGCGTTGCGACATCACTGTCCTTTCGACGGGCATGTGGGACCGGACCTTCCTTGATCAGGTTCAATCAGATTCAGGTGGCCCTCTGCCCTCCGCAACTCGAGGATCACTCCCGGCAACCGTTCGGCCCAGTCAGCCGACCGTGCAGGTCTGGTCGCCCAGCTTGAACGAGCTCGGTTTCGTGTTCGCCCCCGACCAGCTGCCCGTGAACCCGAAGCCCACGGACGAACCGGCCGCCACCGTGCCGTTCCAGCTCACGTTCCTCGCCGTCACCGCCGCGCCCGACTGGGTGTGGCCGGCGTTCCACAGCTGGGTGATCTTCTGGCCGTCCGCGAAGGTCCAGCCGAGTGACCAGCCGTTCCAGGCGCTCGAGCCCGTGTTGGTGAGCTGGACGTCGGCCTGGAAGCCACCCGACCACTGGTTGGTGATCTTGTAGGTCACGGTGCAGGCGCCGGTCGGCGTCGGGTCCGTGCCGCCGCCGTTGTCCCCGCCGCCGCCCGTGTCGGAGGTGTCGCCGTAGACGACACCCCGGCCGTTGGTGGAGACGTACACCCGTCCGTAGACACGCGGGTCGCCGGTGATCGCCCCGCCTGTCCAGCCCCACTGGTGGGCGTCGTCGTTGATACGGGTCCAGCTCGCGCCCTTGTCGGTCGAGCGGAAGATGCCGCGTACGCCGCCTACCTTGGCGCTGGTGTAGAGGGTCTGGTACGAGGCCCCCGTCGCCGCCTTGCCGAAGCCGATCGTGTCGGCCTGCTCGACGTTCGACAGCTTGGTGAAGCTCGCCCCGCCGTCCGTGGAGTGCCACAGCCCGTAGGCGCCGTCGGGGGCGCCGCCCGCGAGCCAGACGTCACCCTTCGTGCCGGGCAGCGCCTTGAAGCGCACGCTGTCGCCGCTGGGGAGGCCGGTGGCCGAGGACGCGGTGAAGGTCGCTCCGCCGTCCGAACTCACGTAGAACTTCCCTGACTTGAAGCCGTAGAAGGTCTTCGCGTCGACCCGGTCGGCCTCGACGGTCGCGCCCGCGGGGATGCCGCTCGACGCGGCCCAGGAAGTCCCGAAGCCGGTCGTGTACTGCACGCCGGTGCCCGCGGGGCTCCACACGAACCGGCTGCCGTCCGAGGCCGCGGCCACCGTCCCGCCGCCGGAGACACCCGAAGGGTCCGTACCCGCGAACCAGTCGGCCCCGTTGTCCGTGGAGAACGCGATGTGCGGACCGGAGTCGAGGTCGCCGACCCGCACGACCGTGTTCGGGTCGGTCTCCGCGAAGTCGAGACTGGTCGTCGTGGTGAAGGTCGGCGAGGTGAACATCATCGAGGGGACCTTGGTCAGGTCCGTGTGCCGGAAGCCGCCGATGTCACCGAGGGCGCTGAACAGCTGGGCGCCGCCCGACGGGGGAGATGCGAGATCGTTGACGGCCGTCTCCTCCAGCCCCTGCACCATGGGCTTCACGGTGAACTGGCCCCCGCTGTCCCACTTGGTGAGGTTCTCGGTGCCGTAGAGGGTCGCCCCCGTGCCGTACATCATCCGGTCCGAGTCGAACGGGTCGATCTCCAGCGACTCCGTCATCCAGCCGAGTTTCGGGGCCTGTTCGGGAGGTGAGGGGTTCGCGTTGAACGTCAGCCAGGGCGACGACGAGACGTCGATGGTGTAGCGGTTCGAGCGGCTCGGGTACGAGGTGTAGTCCCAGGCCTTCGTCCAGGTGCCGCCGCTGTCGGTGGAGCGGAAGATCTGGGTGTCCGGCCACCAGGAGCTGTACGCGGTCGTCATCACCGTGCCGGGACGCTGCCGGTCGATCGTCAGTCCGCTGAAGCCGTAGGACGTGTCGGCCTCGGCGACCGGGCTGATGTCGGTCCAGGTGCCGGTCGCGGTGGCGTACCGCCACAGCCGGCCCTTGCCGCCGTCGTAGGGGCCGCCCTTGTCGCTGTAGGCGAGGTACAGATAGCCGTTCTTCGCGTCCAGCACACCCTTGTGCGCCAGATATCCCGTCGGCTGCCCGGACAGCCGGGTCCACGTGGCGCCCGCGTCCGTCGACCGGTACACCGCGTTGTCCTTGTCGGCGACCCCGACGTAGATGTTCTTCGTCGCCGTACCGGACGTACCGGTGGACTCGTCGAAGGTGACCCAGACGATCCCCTGGTTGTCGGAGGCGTATCCGCTGGTGTCGCTCGGATCCTGCACGTAGTTGCCGACGTTGGGGAAGCCGGTCACCTGCGACCAGGTCGCACCGGAGTCCGTCGACCGCCAGAGCCCCTTGCCGCTGGGCGCGCCCAGATACAGCACGCTGTCCTTGTGCGGGTCGATCGCGAGCCGCTCGCCCATGCCCCGGCCGGGCATGTTCCCGCCGAGCTTGAACGGCAGATCGGTCTTCCGCCAGCTTGCGCCGCGGTCGGCGGACCGCAGTACGGCACCGTTCGTCGGGTCCCAGCTGTTGGTGTACGTGCCGACGGCCGCGTACACCTTGTCCGGATCGACGGAGTCGGAGGCCAGGCTGACGACCCCGGTGTGCCCCCACTGGTCCCAGCCGACCGAGTCCGTCAGCGGCGTCCAGGTCTTGGTCGCCTCCTGCCAGCGGTACGCGCCACCGATGTCGGTGCGGGCGTAGGCCAGGTTCTTCTCACTCCGGTTGAACACGATGCCGGGGACGAAGCCGCCCCCGTCGATCCGCGCGTTCTTCCAGGTGTACGTGTCCGCGGCGACCCTCACGTTCGGGGTGCTGCCGGAGGCGAGCGCAGGCGGTGTGCCCGCAAGCAGCCCGGCGGCGAGCGCGAGCACGGCAGTGAGGATGCGGGTTCTTCGCACGGGGGGTCCTTTCCGGGATGTGGGGACGGAGTGGGCCAGTGCCTTCTCCATGGCGCGCGAGTGCCGGGCGACCCCCCGTGCGGGTGGGGATCGCCCGGCGGTGCGGGAGCGCCCCTTGAGGGGCGCGGGACTGTGCTGGACTTGCGGCTACCGCCGCGCGGGCGCGACCAGCGACAACGGACCCGCAGTCAAGAACCGCCCACCCGCGGAGCGCCTCGCAGGGCTATTCCAGAAGCTCCGCGTACGAGCCCATGGCCAAGGCGATGTCCGCCTGGGCCCAGAACCGGTGATACGTGAACGACGGCGCCGCCCCGCCCGCCAGATACGCCTGGATCTTCGACCAGGCAGGGTCGTTCTTGTAGAACGACCGCAGCGAGGAGAACGTCGACGACGAGTTGATCGCGTCGCCGTTCGGCATCTTGCCGCTCCAGCCGCTCGGCACGTACACGCTGTCGTTGAACCGGCTGTAGTCGGTACGCGTCTCCGGCGCGGCGATGCCCAGGCTGTCCTGGTAGTTGTTCCACATGCCGTCCAGCAGGGCCTTCGCCGTCGACTTGGCGGTCGCGTCACCGGACTTGGCGCCGTAGTACGTCAGGACCTTGGCGTACGAGGCCGCCACACCCACGTCGTTGGTGTAGTCGGCGACGGTCACGTGAAGCCCGCTGTTGGACCCGGGACTCGACGCGTTCCAGGTGTCGGGCTGGCCCGACCACTGCAGCGTCGCGGGGATCCGATAGGTGCCGTCCGGGTTGATCGTGGTCTTGGACAGCGCCCACTTGACCCACTTGTCGAGGACCGCCTTGGCCTGCGCGTTCCCCGTCTGCTGGTAGTACTCGGCGACCCGCTCCATCGACCACGTCTGGAAGCCGAACCACTGGTTGGACGGCGGGTCGTGGTAGACGGGCTGCCAGTCGTAGTACATGCCGTAGAAGGTCGACGTCCCCGCCGGCGGAGTCGCGTACCGGCCCGCCCAGCTGTTGGTCGCACCGCCCGCGATGGCACCCTCGGACGACTGCAGCCACTGGTAGAACTCCAGCTGCCGTTGCAGCGACTTGGACCAGTCGGTCGCGCCCGTCGCCGACTTCGGCTTCAGGTCGGCGTAGGAGCTCAGCGCGTACGCGGCGAGCGGGTTCTGGTAGCCGCCGTGCACATGGCTGGAGCCGATGCGCCAGGCCCAGCCCGCGTTGGTGTCGGTGGCGCCGCCCCAGGCGTAGTACCAGGACAGCAGGTAGTCGGAGGCGTCCTTGCCGGTACCGGCCGGGCAGGTGGACGGGCCGACACAGTTGCCGATCTTCTTGAAGTACTTGTCGTACATCGCGTAGCGCAGGTAGTCGCCCATCTTCGCGGCCTTGCCCACGGCCGCGGAGACGTCCGCGCCCTTGCCCTGCTGCTTCGCCCACACATCCGCCCAGTACGCGGCCTGCACCGCACGCGCGTCGGCGTCCGGGGCGTCGGTGAACTTCCACTGCTTGGCGTAGGACGAGTCGCCGGTGAACAGGTCCAGGTACCCGTTCGTGCCGCCGTACTTGAAGGCGTCGCAGGTCGGCTGCGGCACCGTCTCCCAGACCGACTCCTGCGGCCCGCGCTGGAAGGTGTTGATGTACGACGGTCCCTTCGCCGTGGGACCGCCCTCGCAGGTGCCGCCCGGCGTGTTGCCGTAGCCGTAGACGTTGTCGACGTCCTGCAGCCAGTGCATGCCGTACACGTCGTCCGATCCGTACGCGCTCTTCAGCTCGCCCGCGATCGGATCGGAGCCGACCGAGACCGACGTGTCCAGCTTCGCCGGGTACTCGTTCGGGGTGTCCAGTTCGGGCGCGTAGGTCGCCGGCTTGGAGGCGCTGTAGAAGGAGCTGGTCGGCTGGTCGGCGTGGGTGGGGATCATGTACTTCTCCATGAGGGCCCACGCGCCGTTGAACTTGGACCAGTCACCGGTGACCTTGCCGTACATCGCCTGCAGCCAGAGCAGGTAGCTGTAGGCCTCCGACGTGGTCTCGTGGCCCTGGTCCGGCGCCTCGACGATCAGCGTCTCCACCGAGTGGTACGGGATGCCGTCGGGGGAGAAGTAGCCGTTCGCCGGGTTGGTGATCTTGCCGTAGAGATCCAGGAAGCGGGCGTCGTACGCCTTCGAGGCCGCCAGCTCCGTCACCGTGACCGTCGCCTTCGTGTACCCCGTCGCCGTCGACTCGAAGGACGCCGCACCGGTGCCGGAGGCGTCGGCGGTGATGGTCACCTTCTGTGCGGTGCTCCAGTTGGAGGGCGTGAAGGTGAGCGTGGCGCCGCCCGTGACCGACAGGCCGGAGGCGCCGCTCGCGCGGGCCGTCGTGACGGTCACATTGGCGCTCGGCTGCGTCGACAGCTTCACGTCGTAGGTGCCCGACTTCCCCTGCTGGACGCCCAGTTGGGTCGGCGAGGCCACCACGGCGGGACCCGAGGCGACCGTGATGCCGACGGGCGTCGACTCCGCGGACGCGCCCAGGCTGTCGTACGCCTTCGCCACCAGCGAATGACTGCCCACGGTCAAACCGGAGGCGGAGAGGCTGTAGGGCGCGCTGGTGTCCGTGCCCAGCAGGGTCGTATCGTCGTAGAACTCGACCTTGCTGATGGTCGCGTTGTCGGCCGCGGCGGCGGTGGCCGCGAGCGGGACCGGGTCGCCCTGCGTGTAGACCGCGCCCGCGGCGGGGCTGGTCAGCACGGTGACCGGCGGCTGGTGTGCGCCGGTGCAGGTGGTGCCGTTGATCGCGAAACCGGTGGGGGCGGCGTTGGTGCCGCTGTAGGTGAACTGTGCGCCGGTGGAGACCGCTGCGCCCGCGGCGATCTTCGCGTTGTACCCGGCGTCCTTCACGGTGACCGACTGACCGGACTGGGACCAGGTGCCGTTCCAGCCGTTGCTGAGCTTCTGGTTGCCGCTGTAGGCGTACGTCAGCGTCCAGCCGTTGATCGCGTCGGTTCCGCGGTTGGTGAGGGTGAGGTCGGCGGTGAAGCCGGAGCCCCAGTCGTTGGTCTTGTAGTCGACGCTGCACTGAAGTGCCGCCGCATGAGCGGGAGTCGTACCGGTGCCGAGCATGGTGAGCGGAAGAGCGAGGGCCGCCACCACGGCGGTCCACAACCGCCGCGCGGCTCTGTGTCTCCTGCTGGGCTGCATGTGCTGGTTCCTCCTTGCGGCTCGGAAAAAAGAGTGGGGGGAAGGGAGGAGCAACAAGCCTTGAACCAGTGGGAGCGCTCCCATAGTGGGGACGGGGGTGAGGGCGGTCAAGGTGCTTGAAGAGTCGAAAAGATTCGACGCCATTTAGCTGAGGGAAAGTCAGGAAAGTCTGTGACTCCCCTGTCCTTTGCCGTCACTTGGCGCTAGCTTCATGGACACCAGTGGGAGCGACTCCATCAGTCGACGCGTCCGTCACGGCGCGCCCGAACTGCAAGGACTCGCTCATGCGACACCCCCCGCGTTCAGGTCTTTTACTTGTTGCCGCCGCCATGGCCCTGGTGGGCACGGCGGTCGCACCGGTCGTCACGGCACAGGGAGCCACCCCCGCCTGCTCGGTGGAGTACTCCGTCACCAGCCAGTGGGACAACGGCTTCCAGGGCGCCGTGAAGATCACCAACAACACGGCAGCCATGAGCAGTTGGAGCCTCGGCTTCGACTTCGCAGGCGGCCAGAAGGTCAGCCAGGGCTGGAACGCCAAGTGGTCCCAGTCCGGTACGACGGTGACCGCGGCCAACGAGAGCTACAACGGCTCGCTGGCCACCGGCGCGAGCGTCAGCGCCGGATTCCTCGCCTCCTGGTCGGGGACGAACGCCGTACCGACGTCGTTCAAGCTCAACGGGACGACGTGCAACGCCGATACGGAGCCCTCCCCGCCCCCGACCGGGCCGCCCGCCGGTGGCACCGCGCCCGCCCTGCATGTCTCCGGGAACAAGCTGGTGGACGCCGACGGCAGGAACCGCCGGCTGCTCGGCGTCAACCGTTCCGGCGGCGAGTTCATGTGCGTGCAGGGCCGGGGCATCTGGGACGGCCCGGTCGACGACGCCGCGCTCAGGGCGATCGCCGACTGGAAGGCGAACACCGTCCGCATCCCGCTCAACGAGGAGTGCTGGCTGGGTCTTTCCACCGTCAAGCCCGAGTACGCGGGCGCCCACTACATCGCCGCCGTCAAGGACCTGGTGACCATGGCCGAGGCGCACGGTCTGACGCCGGTCCTCGATCTGCACTGGACCTACGGCCAGTACACCGGCAACTCGGCGGGCTGCTCCGACGTACACGCGACCTGCCAGAAGCCGATGCCCGACATGCAGTACACACCGTCGTTCTGGTCGTCGGTGGCGAGCACCTTCAAGGCCGACCCGGCGGTCGTGTTCGACCTGTTCAACGAGCCGTACCCGGACCGGGCGACCTCGACCACCACCCAGGCGTGGCAGTGCTGGAAGGACGGGGGCACCTGCCCCGGGATCGGCTACCAGGTCGCCGGGATGCAGGACCTCGTCGACGCCGTGCGCGGCACCGGCGCCAGGAACGTCGTCATGGCCGGCGGTCTGGCGTACTCGAACGACCTCGGCCAGTGGCTGACGTACAGGCCCACCGACCCGACGGGCAATCTCGTCGCCGCCTACCACGTCTACAACTTCAACTCCTGCGCGAACGAGAGCTGCTGGAACTCCACCCTCGCCCCGGTCGCGGCCCAGGTGCCGCTGATGGCCGGAGAGATCGGCGAGAACACCTGCTCGCACTCCTTCGTCGACCAGGTCATGAAGTGGTTCGACGACCGCGGCCTGTCCTACCTCGGCTGGACCTGGAACACCTGGGACTGCTCCTCCGGTCCCTCCCTGATCTCCAATTACGACGGAACCCCCACGTCGTACGGCACCGGGCTGCGCGATCACCTGCGCGCCATCAACCCGTAAGTCCCGTATCCCGCAATTCACGCATGGAGAAGGAAACCCGCACTCATGAGTCGTACCAGAACAGCGTTACTCGCCGCCCTGGCGCTGGTCGCCGGGACCGCCGGGACCGCGACGGCCTTCGTCCCCGGCGACGCCTTGGCGGCCTCCGTCCCCTGCACCGTCGACTACAAGGTGCAGAACGACTGGGGCTCCGGCTTCACCGCCGCCGTCACGGTCACCAACAACAGCGCCGCCAAGAGCAGTTGGGCGGTGAAGTGGTCGTACGCCGGCAACCAGAAGATCACCAACTTCTGGAACTCGAAGATCAGCCAGAGCGGGACGGCCGTCACCGCAGCCAACGAGAGCTACAACGGAACCCTCGCCACCGGCGGCTCGGTCAGCTTCGGCTTCCAGGGCACCTACGGCGGCAGCAACGCCGTCCCGGCCACCTTCACCCTCGACGGTGTGACCTGCAACGTCGACGGCGGTCCGACCGACCCGGGCCCGACCGATCCGGGCCCGACCGACCCCGGTCCGACCGGCCCGAAGGCCGACAACCCCTACGCCGGCGCCAAGGTGTACGTGAACCCGGAGTGGTCCGCCAACGCCGCCGCCGAGCCGGGCGGCAGCCGCGTCGCCAACCAGCCCACCGGTGTGTGGCTGGACCGGGTCGCCGCGATCAACGGCGCCGGCGGGAAGATGGGCCTGCGGGCGCACCTCGACGAGGCCCTGAAGCAGAAGGGCAGCGGCGAACTCGTCGTCCAGCTGGTGATCTACGACCTGCCGGGCCGCGACTGTGCCGCGCTCGCCTCCAACGGTGAGTTCGGTCCGACGGACATCGACAAGTACAAGACGCAGTACATCGACCCGATCGCCGCGATCCTCGCCGATCCCAAGTACGCCTCGCTGCGGATCGTCACCACGGTCGAACTCGACTCCCTGCCGAACCTCGTCACCAACGTCTCGCCGCGGAACACCGCCACCCCCAACTGCGACACGATGAAGGCGAACGGCAACTACATCAAGGGTGTCGGCTACGCGCTGAACAAGCTCGGTGACGTCCCCAACGTCTACAACTACGTGGACGCCGGGCACCACGGCTGGCTCGGCTGGGACGACAACTTCTCGGCGACGGTCCAGACGATCAAGCAGGCGGCGACCGCCGAGGGTGCCACGGTGAACGACGTCCATGGCTTCATCACCAACACCGCCAACTACAGCGCGTTGAAGGAGCCGTACTACACCATCAACGACACCGTGAACGGCACGTCCGTGCGCCAGTCGAAGTGGGTCGACTGGAACCGGTACGTCGACGAGCTCTCCTACGCCCAGGCCTTCCGCCAGGAGGCCGTGAGCCAGGGCTTCCCCTCGGGCGTCGGCATGCTCATCGACACCTCCCGCAACGGCTGGGGCGGCAGCGCCCGGCCGACCGGTCCCGGCGCCCAGACCGATGTGAACACCTACGTCGACGGCGGCCGTATCGACCGGCGCTTCAACACCGGCAACTGGTGCAACCAGGCCGGCGCCGGCCTCGGTGAACGGCCCAAGGCCAGCCCCGCGGCCGGGATCGACGCGTACGTGTGGATGAAGCCCCCGGGCGAGTCCGACGGTGCCAGCTCGGCGGTCCCGAACGACGAGGGCAAGGGCTTCGACCGGATGTGCGACCCGACCTACACGGGCAACCCGCGCAACAACAACAACATGTCCGGTGCCCTGCCGAACGCGCCACTGTCCGGCCACTGGTTCTCGGCGCAGTTCCAGCAGTTGATGCAGAACGCGTACCCGCCGCTGTCGTAGTGACCGACGGCTTGACCGACCCCGCCGGGGCCTACCCCTCCCCCCGGGCCAGGCCCCGGCGGATCGCGAACTCCACCGCCGAGTAGTCGGCGTCGCGCCGCTCCAGTTCCAGCGGCTCCCTCAGGTGCAGCGGCGGCTGCGCCATGAAACGGGGTCGGGTGCCGTGATGGGGCTGGGCGGCGTGCACCAGGAAGGGGTGACAGAGGTAGACGTCGCCGGGGCGGCCGGTGGCGTGGGCGAGCGGGCGGTGCGCGGAGGCGGCGTCCACCCGCGGGCCGAGCGTCATGAAGTCCGCGCCTTCGTCGCCGTACGGCGCCAGGACCGGTGGCACGTCCAGGTGGGAGCCGACCCTGACACGGGTCGGGGCGTCGTCCTCGGTCACCTCGCTGAACAGGAACAGCATCAGCAGGGCGCGATCCCTGGAGCGGAGATTGGTGTGCCAGAGCTCGGTGCCCTGAGGCAGATAACTGCCCTCGATGTGCCAGCCGGCGTCCTCCGGCTCCTCCTCGTGCGGGAAGCGCAACGGGAAACTGCCCAGTGAGTAGCGGGGGTCCCAGCGCCGCTCGCCCACCAGCAGATCGAACGCCATGTGCAGCACCGGTGTGTTGGCCGCCGCCGCGAACGGGCCCTGGGCCATTCCCCCCACCCACACCACCGGGTCCTTCCAGGTGCCGGGGTCCTCGGGGTCGTACCCCGTCTCCTTCCACAGCAGCCGCGCGCAGTCCTCGGCGACCCGTGGCGGAAACGCCCCCTCGATCTTCACGAACCCGTCGTCGAGGAACCTCTCCACCAGTCCGTCGTCCATCGGGCCATCGTCGATGACCCGTCAGGCACCGTGCACCTCATTTTTGCCGCCGGCTTTTGCCGTTACGGCAACCGTGCTGGCCGTCATGCGGTGCGTCGGAGCACGCTGGGTCGCACCCGGACGAGAGGCTGACCTCCATGGCGCAAGGACACCACCACGGACACCGAGAGCACGGTCACGGTCATCACCACGACCACACCGACATCGACTGGGCCGAGATGGCCCCGCTGCTGGAATCGCAGGCGGAGCTGTTCACGTCCCTCTACGAGCGGGCCATGACCTGGCTGACCGACAAGCAGACCGAACCCGGGCTGATCGTCGACGCGGGCAGCGGACCCGGTGTCGTCGCCTGTCTGCTCGCCGAGGCCTTCCCGGGGGCCCGGGTCGTCGCGGTCGACAGCTCGGCGCCGCTCCTGGAGCGGGCCCGTGCCCGTGCCGACCGGCTGGGGCTCGGCGATCGCTTCGGCACGCTGACCGGTGAACTGCCGGGCGTACTGGACGAGTTGGACTACCCCGCCGATCTGCTGTGGGCCAGCCGCAGCCTGCACCACATCGGCGACCAGCGGGCCGCCCTGGCCGCCTTCGCCGCGCGGCTCGCGCCCGGCGGCACCCTCGCGCTCATGGAGGGCGGTCTGCCCGCGCGCTTCCTGCCGCGCGACATCGGGATCGGCCGCCCCGGTCTGCAGGCCCGCCTCGACGTGCTGGAGGAGGAGTGGTTCGCCGAGATGCGCTCGAGCCTGCCCGGCGCGGTCGCCGAGACCGAGGACTGGCCGGCCCTGATGGCCGCCGCGGGCCTCAGGCCCACCGGCACCCGCACCTTCCTGCTCGACCTGCCGGCCCCGGCCAAGGACCGCGCCCGCGCCTATGTCGCCGCCTCCCTCTCCCGCCTCCGTGACGGCCTGGGCGACCACCTCGACGCCACCGACCGTGCCACCCTCGACCAGCTCCTCGACCCCGACGACAAGGCGAGCGTCCACCACCGCCCGGACGTGTTCGTCCTCGCGGCACACACCGTGCACACGGCCGCGCACGCCATGTGAGACAGCCCAACCGACCTGGACAGGACAGTTGGGCTGCCCTGCGGCTCGCGTGCGCCGTGGCCTCAGTTGTTCTGCAGGAACTTCTTCGCCAGCTGATCCCCCAGCGTGACCGCCGCGCTGTGGCTCTCGATGGGGGACACCTGCGAGTTCTTGAAGAGGATGTAGGTCACGCCGGAGTCGGCGCCGCCGGTCTCGGGGTTGCTGTCAATGCCGAGGGCCTGGGCGGTGGCGTACGAAGCCTCACCGATGATCTTCGTGGGGCCGGTGTCGCCGACGACGGCGTACTCGACCTTGTTGTTGTAGATCACGGCGACCACGCCGCCGCCCTTGATGCCGGCGCCGGAGTAGTTCCAGATGCTGCTGGAGCTGGGCACGACCACGTACGGCAGTGAATCGGCCTTGAGGGGCTTGCCGTTGGACTGGTGGAACGCCGTGTCGTCCTGGTACCAGGGGTCGGTGTTCTCATTGCACTTCGAGGTGCGCTGTCCGTCGCAGTCGATGTCCATGTCGGCCTTCCAGAAGACCGCGCCGTTCTTGCCGCAGACCGGGACCGTGGCCGACGTCTCGTCGTCCGTCTTGTACTTGCCGTGGGAGATCTGCTGACACGACGTCACCTTGGCGAGCAGGTCGGCCGCGCTGACCGAGCCCTCCTGGGCGGAGGCCGGCCTTGCCGTACCGGAGGCGTTCGCGGGGAGCACTCCGGCGGCGAGCAGTGCGGCCCCGGAGGCCGCGGCGAGGGTCAGTGTTCGTATGCGCACTGTGGGGGACCCTTCTGTTAGGAAAGTTTCCTTACTTGGGTGCCGTACAAGGTGGCCCTCTTTACGTGCCCCCGTCAACCCCTTGGTCCGGACTGCCGTGCCACGGGGCCGTATCCGGACCTGATTGCAGCGGTTTGCCCGGAGGAGAAGACTGGATGGACGGAATATCCAGATATGCGCCCGACTTCTGGGAGGCGAGGCGTCATGTTCGTTCGCACGGTGTATGCGACCGGGGATCCCGCGAAGGTCGACACGGCCATCAGGGCCCTGAACTCGCAGGGGCGGGATCTGCTGGAGGAGCGTCCGGGCTACCGCGGGGCCGGCATCTTCGTGGACCGGGAGCTCGGCAAGCTGCTGGCGGTGAGCTGGTGGGAGTCCGAGGAGGCCCGGCGCAACAGCGACGAGGTCATGCGTGAGCGGCGCGGCGCACTGCTGGAGCCGTTCGCGGCGACGACCGCCGTGGAGAACTACGAGGCGGTGGTCGTCCATCAGGTGCGGCAGCCGGAGGCGGGCGGCGGACTGCGGCTCACCAGGCTGGAGTTCGACCCGATGGATGCGGATCTGCTCGCCGAGACCTTCCGCGCTTCGGTGGTGCCCCGGCTCGACAGTCTGTCCGGGCTGGCCAGGACGTCCCTGCTGGTCGACCGGGAGCGCGGACGCGGTCTGGTCGGCGCCCTGTTCACGGACCGCAACGCCCTTGCCGCCTCCCGCGGGGCGCAGGCGGCGGCCCGGCACGAGGGTGCGGCCAAGGCGCATGTGACCGTGATCGGACTGGAGGAGTTCGAGGTCGTCCACGCGGATGCGCGCGTCGACTGACAAGTTCCGTGCGGGAGCCGGCCGGAGCGCCGGCTGCGGACACGGGTCGGCCCCCGCCGTGCGGCGGGGGCCGACCCGTGTACCGCGGCGGCCGTCAGGCCACGTTGAACGTCGACGGGTCCGGTCCCAGGCGTCGGTCCTCGTTGAGCGCGCTGATCGCCGCGAGGTCCTCGGTGTCCAGGCTGAAGTCGAAGACCTCGATGTTCTCCTTGATCCGGGACGGCGTCACCGACTTGGGGATCACGATGTTGCCCAGCTGCAGGTGCCAGCGCAGCACGACCTGCGCCGGGGTGCGGCCGTGCTTCTGGGCGATGGCGACGATCGCCGGGACCTCGAGGAGGCCCTTGCCCGAGCCGAGCGGCGACCAGGCCTCGGTCGCGATGCCCTGCTCCGCGTGGTACTCGCGGGCGGCGTGCTGCTGCAGGTGCGGGTGCAGCTCGATCTGGTCGACGGCCGGGATGACGGACGTCTCGGCGATCAGCCGCCGAAGGTGCTCCGGCTCGAAGTTGGACACGCCGATCGCCCGCACCCGGCCGTCGGCGTGCAGCTTCTCGAACGCCCTGTACGTGTCGACGTAGTTGTCCCGGGCCGGCGTCGGCCAGTGGATCAGGTACAGGTCGAGGTACTCCACGCCCAGCTTGTCCAGTGACGCGTCGAAGGCGCGCAGCGTGGAGTCGTAGCCATGGTCGCTGTTCCAGAGCTTGGTGGTGAGGAAGATGTCCTCGCGGGGGACGCCGGAGGCGGCGATCGCCCTGCCGGTGCCCTCTTCGTTGCCGTAGATCGCCGCTGTGTCGATGCTGCGGTACCCGGCCTCCAGCGCGGTGGCGACGGCCCGCTCCGCCTCGTCGTCCGGCACCTGCCAGACGCCGAAGCCGAGCTGTGGCATCTCGACGCCGTTGTTGAGGATGATCGGGGGGACCTTGCTGCTCACGAGCTCTTGATCCTTACGGTTGTCGTCAGGTGGTACTCCCATCGTCAACGATCACGGGCCGTCATGCATTCCTGACGGCAGAATCCATACGAACTGACCGATGAGTCAGTTGACGGTTCCGGGGATTGTCCGGAAATGCATCCGACGTCTTCGGTCCGGACCATTGACGCGAGCCCCTCCTCCCGCAACTCTGGATCGCGCCACCGACCGAGTTCATGAACTCGGTGCATGCATGTGAACTCCTTGCACCTGTCTGGGCCTCCCCAGCCCCCCACCCCTCAGGAAAGCAGGTACCGCCACATGAACGAGATGCTTTGCCGCGTCCTCCCTACGGAACGAACCCTCCCGGAGGAGCAAGAGACATCGGATGAAAACGCTTGGCAAAACCCTGGCTATCAGGTGGTGGAGACCGCTCTCGAAGTGACCGCCTACGCCCTCGGCGACCGTTGACCGGCCGCAGGGCGACCGCACCGTGACCGCGACAACCGTCCGTGCCGACGGCGCCACCGCCTGGGGAACCGCCGAGTTCACCGAGCGGCTGCGCGCCGTCGCCGCGGAGCGCTACCACGACCGCCACCCCTTCAACCTGCGGATGCACCGGGGTGAACTGAGCCCGGCGGAGCTGCGCCGCTGGATCGCCAACCGCTTCCACTACCAGCGCCACATCCCCGTCAAGGACGCCCTGATCCTCGCCAAGCTGGACCGGCCCGAGCCGCGCAGGTCCTGGCTGCGCCGGATCCAGGACCACGACGGCACGGCCGAGGGGGAGGGCGGGATCGAACGCTGGCTGCGCCTCGGCGAGGCGGCCGGGCTGCACCGCGACGAACTGTGGGAGGGCTCCCGGGTGCTGCCCGGCGTCCGCCTGGCGGTCGACGGATACGTCAACTTCTGCCGTCTGCACCCGGCCCTGGACGCGATCGCCGCCTCGCTGACCGAGCTGTCCGCTCCCGGTCTCATGCGCACCCGTATCGCCGCCTTCGAGCGCCACTACCCCTGGATCGACTCCGACGGCCTCGCCTACTTCCGCACCCGTATCGACCAGGGCGGCCGCGACGGAGCCGAGGCCCTCGCCCTGGTCCTCGACCTGGCCCGCACCCGCGATCAGCAGCAACGCGCGCTGGCCGCCCTGAAGTTCAAGTGCGAGGTGCTGTGGTCGCTGCTGGACGCGGTGGACGGAGGCGGCCCATGACCTGGCGTCCGGCACTCTCCCGCGGTGTCGTCCTGCACCACGACCGCGTGCGGGACACCGATCTGCTGCTGCTCCCCGAGCGGGTGGTCGTGCTGCGCGGCAGCGCGGGCTCCGTCCTCGGCCTCTGCGACGGCACGCGCGCGGTGGACGACATCGTCGCCGAGCTCGGCGCGCGGTACCCCGCCGCGCCCGTCGCCGACGAAGTCCCCGGCTTCCTGGCCGCGTTGCGGAAGGAGGGCTGGCTCGCATGACCGTGGCCGCCCCCTGGGCGCTGCTCGCCGAACTCACCCACGGCTGTCCGCTGCGCTGCGGGTACTGCTCCAACCCGGTCGAACTGATCGGTCGGTCAAAGGAGTTGGACGCAGGGCAGTGGTCCGACGTGTTCCGCCAGGCCGCCGACCTCGGCGTCGTGCAGACACATCTGTCCGGCGGCGAGCCGCTGCTCCGACGCGATCTGCCCCGTATCGTCGCGGCCGCCGGCACCGCGGGCCTCTACACCCAGCTGGTCACCAGCGGGGTGGGGCTGAGCGAGCGGCGCACGGAGCAGCTCGCCGAGGCCGGGCTGCGCAGCGTCCAGCTCTCGGTGCAGCACGCCGACCCGCGGGCCTCCGAGCGCATCGCGGGCGCCCGCTCGTTCGCGGCCAAGGAGCGCGCCGCCCGGCTGATCCGCGCCTCCGGTCTTCCCTTCGGCCTCAACATCGTGCTCCACCGCGCCAATCTCGACGCCCTCGACGACCTGATCGCCCTCGGTCTCTCGTGGGGCGCCGACCGCATCGAACTCGCCCACGCACAGTTCCACGGCTGGGCCCTGCGCAACCGCGCGGCGCTGCTGCCCACCCGGGAACAGGTCGAACAGGCCCGCGCCTCCGTCTCCCGCTGGCGCCAACTCCTCGACGGCGCGATGGAGCTGGTGTGGGTCGCTCCGGACTGGGTGGACGCCACCGCGAAACCCTGCATGGGCGGCTGGGGTGCGGTCTCGCTCACCGTGGCCCCGGACGGCACGGCCTTGCCCTGCCCGGCCGCGGCCGCCCTGCCGGACCTCGACCCGCCGAACGTGCGCGAGCACCGGCTGGCCTGGATCTGGCGGGAGTCGAAGGCCTTCAACGCCTATCGCGGAGAGTCCTGGATGCCCGAACCCTGCCGCGGCTGCGCCCTGCGCTCCACCGACCACGGCGGCTGCCGCTGCCAGGCCCACGCCCTCACCGGCGACGCGAGCCGTACCGACCCCGCCTGCCGGCACGCCCCCGACCACCACCTCGTACGCGATCTCGTCGAGGGGCCGCGCGGCGACCTCGCGTACGCCTACCGAAAGGGAGGAACATGAGCCCCAGACGTCTGCGGACGGCACTGACGACCCTCGCCCTCGTCACCGCCGGCCTCGTCACCCTGCCGGCGGCGACACCGGCTCCGCCCACCGCCCCCGCGCCCGCACATCTCCGGGCCGCCGCACCCGACTGGTCCGTGGCCGTCGTCGACTCCACCATGGCCCGCTACACCCCGAGCAGCATCGGCGGCTGGTCCTACCCGGTCGGCCTCTACCTCTACGGCCAGTACCTCACGTACCAGCGCACCCATGACGCCCGCTATCTGGCCTACATCAAGGACTATGTCGACCGTTTCGTGAAGAGCGACGGTTCCATCGGCCAGTCCTTCAACAGCCTGGACAGCATGCAGGCCGGCCGGCTGCTGGTGATCCTGCACCACGAGACGGGCCAGGACCGCTACCGCAAGGCGGCCAAGAAGATCGTCGACCGCCTGAGCACCTACCCGCGCACCGCCGACGGCGGCTTCTGGCACGCGGACTCCGCAAGCCGCGCCCACCAGCTCTGGTCGGACGGCGTCTACATGGTGAACCCGTTCCTCGTCGAGTACGGCAAGGAGTTCGGCGACAGCGCGTACACCGACGACGAGGCGGCGAAGCAGCTGTACGTGTACGGCAGCCATCTGCAGGTGGCGAACGGTCTGCTCCGGCACGCCTACGACGAGTCCAAGAGCGTGAGCTGGGCCGACCCGCGGACCGGGCTCGCCCCCGAGCACTGGTGCCGCGCGGTCGGCTGGTACTCCATGGCGATCGTCAATGTGCTGGACGCGCTCCCCGCGAACCATCCACGCCGGGCCCAACTCCTCGGCATCTTCGGGAAGTTGGCGGCCGGCCTGGAGAGGTACCAGGACCCGGCGACCGGACGCTGGTTCCAGGTGATCGACAAGGGCGGCCGGAGCGGCAACTGGACCGAGACGTCCTGCTCCAGCATGTTCACCTACGCGCTGTCCCGCGGGGTTCAGCAGCACTACCTCGACCCGCACTACGCGGCGGTCGCCCGCCGGGGCTACCAAGGCGTCCTCGCCAAGCTCTCGACCGGCCCCGACGGCCGTACCGACCTCGCCGACATCTCCGTCGGCACGAACGTCGGTGACTACGCGTACTACGTCGCCCGCACCCGGGCCACCAACGACTTCCACGGCCTGGGCGCCTTCCTGATCATGAACGAGCAACTGCGAGGTGATTAATGTCATGAGCACGTCCAGAAGGGCTCTGCTGGGAGCCGCCCTCGGCGGTGCGGCCGGGGCCGCGGTCGGCCTGCCGGCCACCACCGCCCACGCCGCCACCTGGCAGCAGAAGTGGGCACCGTCCGCGAGCGGCGACGGCCTCGGTGCCTTCGAGACGGTCGAGGACGACCGCGCCGACTCGCACCCCGCCGGTCATCCGCACATCTTCGCCACCGGCAACAACTGGCGCTTCAACATGCACACGGTCGACCGCGACACCTCGACCGACCGCCAGCGCCAGGAGGTCACGGGCCTGCGCAACGGCAGCGGCAGCAACTACCTCAAGTGGACCCAGGGTCAGACCTGGCGGCTCACGTACTCGATGTACATCCCGAGCTCGCTGAAGGCGACGACCACTTTCACCCACATCATGCAGATGAAGCAGCCGGGCAACGGCACCTCGCCGATCGTCGTGCAGTCCCTGCGCCGGGTGAACGGCAGGCAGACCATCGAGTTGAAGCTCGCCATCGACGACATCCTGGTCGGCCGCACCGACCTGGACCCGCTGCACGACAAATGGACCGACGTCGACTTCCAGATCAAGATCGGCAACGGCTCTGCCGGCTCGGTCCGCTGGATCCTCAAGTCCGGCGGCTCCACCGTCGTCGACGCGTCGAAGACCGGCGTCGACACCTTCCTGGCCGACCGTGTGCGCCCGAAGTGGGGCATCTACCGCTCCCTCGGCGACACCTCCGGATCCCTGCGGGACACCTACCTGCTGCTCACCAATCTCCGCGGCTACCAACTCGTCTGAGGAACCGTCATATGAGACCGCCCACCGCACAGCGGACGGGGGCGGCGGCGATCGTGTTCTTCGTCATCGCCGTCGTCCTCGGACTCGCCCACCCCGCCGCGCTCGCGGCCCCGAAGCACGCCCCGCGCGCCGCCGCCGTCTACGACGTCCGTGACTACGGAGCCAAGGCGGACGGCTCCGCCAACGACACCCCGGCCATCAACAAGGCCATCACGGCGGCGAGTTCGGCCGACGGCGGCGGAATCGTCCGCTTCCCCGCCGGCGCCTACAAGTCCAAGAACACCATCCACATGAAGAGCCATGTGACGCTCCAGCTCGACAAGGGTGCCACCCTCCAGGGCTCCGGCGCGGACACCTACGACAAGGCCGAGTCAAACCCGTACGACGCCTACCAGGACTACGGGCACAGCCACTTCCACGACGCGATGATCTACGGCGACAGGCTCACCGACATCGGCTTCGTGGGCCAGGGCGTCATCGACGGCGCGGGCAACCTGATCACCGGCAACCCGAAGACCGGCGAGGCCGACAAGATCATCTCACTGACCCGGTGCGACGGCCTCCGGATCGGTGACGGCCTCACCCTGCGCCGCGGCGGTCACTTCGCCGCGCTCATCAACGGCTGCAAGAACGTCACCTCGGACCGTCTGACCATCGACACCGCGAGCGACCGCGACGGCTGGAACATCATCTCCACGACGAACGTCACGGTGACCCACGCGAACATCAAGGCCAACGACGACGCGCTCGTCTTCAAGAGCGACTATGCCCTCGGGGCCAAGCTCCCCAACGGCCACGTCCGCGTCAACGACTCCTCCCTGTCGGCCCGTTGCTGCAATGCTCTGATGTTCGGCTCCGAGACCTGCGGAGACTTCTCGGACTACCAGTTCGAGAACATCCGCATCGACGGCGCGGACAAGTCCGGCCTCGGCATGGTCTCCATGGACGGCGCGAAGATCTCCGACGTCCACTACCGCGACATCACGATGACGAACGTCCACTCGCCGATCATGCAGAAGATCGGCACGCGGAAACGATGCGGGAACAGCCCTGGCATCGGATCGATCAGCAACATCACCTACGACAACATCACGGCCACCGGCAACAGCCCCTCCTTCAGCCCGACCCTGTGGGGCGAGAGCGGCCACCGCATCAGCGGGGTGACCTTCAACAACGTCAACATCACGGTCCCCGGCGGCAACGGCACCATGTCCACCGGAGTGCCGAGCAACGACCCGGGCGACTACAACCCGAAGGCCATCGGCACGCGCCCGGCGTACGGCTGGTACCTGCACAACGCCGACAACGTCCAGTTCACCGACAGCTCCGTCAAGTTCGCGGCGAGCGACGGCCGCCCCGCGGTCATCGCCAACGCGGCGAGCGGCATCCGTTTCACCGGTTTCACCGCGCAGCGCGGCTCGAACTCGCCGTACGACATGGGCTTCCAGGACGTCGACGGGTACTGCCTGAGCGGCGTGACACTGCGGGTGTCGAGCAGTGGATCCACCGAGAACTGTGCGCGCGCCGTACGACCCCTCGACCTGGAGAACCCCCGTCAGGACTTCCTCCGCAGCTCCGTCGGCGGCCTCTTCCTGCACTGGGGCCTGCGCACCGCACCCGCCCACACCAGCTGCTCCGCCTGGGAGAAGGACGTCACGAGCGGAGGCTGGACACCGGAGTACTGGGTGAAGGAGGCGCAGAAGCTGCACACCCAGTACCTGGTCCTCGCCACCTTCCACAGCCGCCTCGGTTACGCCCGCCCCTGGCCGTCGAAGATCCCCGGGTCCTGCTCCACCAAGCGCGACTTCCTCGGCGAGCTGATCACTGCCGCCAAGGCCAAGGGCATGAAGGTCATCCTCTACATGACCGACGACCCGAAGTGGCACGACGAGGGCGGCCACGAGTGGCTCGACTCGGCCGCCTACTCCGCCCACAAGGGCAAGAACGTCGACCTGACCACCCGCGACGGCTTCGGGCAGTTCAGCTACGACAACTTCTTCGAGGTCATGGACCGCTACCCCGACCTCGGCGGCTTCTGGATCGACAACGACAACTCCTACTGGGAGAGCCACAACCTCTACCAGCAGATCTACGACAAGCGCCCGAACTACACGCTCAGCAACAACAACGAAGACACGCCGATCATGGACATGATCAGCAATGAGCAGAAGACGGGCATGACACCCGCCTACGACTACCCGCAGGCGATCTACACGGCCCAACCCCGCCTGACCGAGGCCGACTTCAAGCTGCCCTCGACCGGTGCGTGGTGGTACGACGGCTCCAACCCCTCCGTCGACCGCGCACTCACCCTCGGCCGCCTCATCACCAACGCCGGCTCCTCGGTCAAGGCGCTGATGGCCGAGACGGCCCAGGTCAACGGCAAGTTCCCGTCGAACCAGGCTTCCTTCAACACCTTCGCCAACTCCTACCTCGACCCCATCTGGGAGTCCCTGCACGGCACCGAGGGCGGCGGCTACATGTACGGCGGCCTCAAGCCCGGCACCTGGAACGACGGTGCGTACGGGGTGACGACCATCGCCAAGGACGACGCCAACCGGCAGTACATCCACGTCCTGACCCCGCCCAGCACCAGCACCCTGCGCGTGCGGGACAACGGCTACCGCATCGCCTCCGTCACCAACCTCCGCACGGGAGCGGCGGTTTCGTGGTCGCAGTCCGGCGGCGTGCTCACCCTGAGCGGGCTCGGCACCTGGGACCCGTACGACACGGTCTTCAAGGTCACGACGGCCGGCCGCCAGGGGATCCTCACCGGCGTCAAGGTCAGCGCGAGCGCCTCCGCGAGCGGGCACGCCGCGTCGGCGGCCGGCGACGGCGACTACCTCACCTACTGGGACAACAACAAGACGCTGCCCGTGAACCTCACCTTCGACCTCGGCTCGGCCAAGAAGGTGCAGTACATCGGGCTCAATCAACGCGAGGACTCCGTCGCCTACGCCCGCTCGGACACGGAGCAGTCGGCCCGCATCAAGGACTACAAGGTGTTCCTCAGCAACGACGGCTCGACCTGGGGCAGCGCGGTCAAGTCCGGCCAGCTGCCGAGCCGCCGCGGCATCCAGGGCATCGACCTGACCGCCGCCGACGCCCGCTACGTCCGGCTCGAGGTCGACACCACCTGGGCCGCCTCCAGCGACACCACCCGCTACAAGCGACTGCGGGTCGACGAGGCGTGGATCGGCACGTCGTACGCCACACCCGCGAACGGGGGACAGTCATGATCCGTGTCAGATCGCTCACGGCCGCGGTGGCCGGGCTGCTCGTGGCGGCCGCCGTGCCGCTGGTGGGTGTCACCGCCCACCCGGCGGCCGCCTCCGACAACGGCCAGTCCGTCCGGCCCGCCATGGGCTGGTCCAGCTGGAGCTTCGTGCGCCGCACACCGACCGAGGCGAAGATCAAGGCGCAGGCCGACGCGCTGGTCTCCAGCGGTCTGAAGGACCACGGCTTCGTCCACGTCAACCTCGACGACTTCTGGCAGAAGTGCGACAGCAACGGCTTCACCGTGGACGGCTACGGCCGCTGGGCCGTCGACCTCGCCAAGTTCCCGGACGGCATCAAGGGGGTGGCCGACTACGTCCACTCCAAGGGCCTGAAGTTCGGCTTCTACGTCACACCCGGCATCGCGAAGAACGCCGTCACCAAGAACACACCGATCGAGGGGACCTCGTACCACGCGAAGGACATCGCGGACACGTCCAGGACCGAGAAGAACTACAACTGCAAGAACATGTACTACATCGACTACTCCAAGCCGGGCGCGCAGGAGTTCGTCAACTCCTGGGCCAAGCAGTTCGCGTCCTGGGGTGTCGACTACCTGAAGATCGACGGGGTGGGCAGCGCCGACATTCCCGACGTCCAGGCCTGGGACAAGGCGCTGCGGGCGAGCGGACGGCCCATCAACTTCGCCCTGTCCAACAACCTGCCGATCGCGGATGCCTCCACCTGGCGGAAACTGGCCAACAGCTGGCGCACCCAGGGTGACGTCGAGTGCTACTGCGGGCCGGGGAGCAACGGCAGCGGCTATCCGCTGACCGACTGGTCCCATGTCTCCAAGCGCTTCGACTCGGCCGCCTCCTGGCAGCCGTACGCCGGCCCCGGCGGCTGGAACGACCTGGACTCGCTGGAGATCGGCAACGGCGACCAGGTGGGCCTGACGGCCGACCAGCGCCGCTCGCACTTCACGCTGTGGTCGATGGCGGCGGCCCCGCTGCTGCTCGGCACCGACCTCACCCGACTCGACTCCGTCGACAAGGCCATGCTGACCAACGACCGGCTGATCGGCGTCGACCAGGACGGGGTCGCCGCGAAGCGGATCGTGAGCAGTGGTGTCAGACAGGTCTGGAGCAAGAAGGAGAGCGACGGACAGTACGTCGTGGCCCTGTTCAACACCGGGACCTCGGGCAACGCGACGGTGAGCGTGAACTGGTCGCAGGTCGGCTTCAGCGGCTCGGGGGACGTGACCGACCTCTGGTCCGGATCCCACAAGGGCGTGATCGCCGACTCCTACAGCGCGACCCTGCGTCCGGGCGAGACCAGGCTCATCCGGGTCAAACCCGTCAACTCCCTGAAGACGGCGGCCGCCTCACCCGGGTTCGCCGTGGCCCCCTACGAGTACCTCGGCTGGGGCAGCCCCCAAAGCCCCACGTCGGTGATGTCCGCGACCGGCGTCAAGTGGTTCACCCTCGCCTTCATCCTCTCCGACGGCACCTGCAACCCGAAGTGGGACGGCTCCCGCCCGCTGACCGGGGGCAGCGACCAGTCCACGATCAACGCGATCAGAGGCGCGGGCGGTGACGTGGTCGTCTCCGTCGGCGGCTGGAGCGGGAACAAGCTCGGCGAGAAGTGCTCCAGCGCCTCCGCTCTCGCGGGCGCCTACCAGAAGGTGATCAACGCCTACAGGCTGAAGGCGCTCGACATCGACATCGAGAACACCGAGTGGTCCAAGGCGACCGTGCGGCAGCGGGTGGTCGACGCGCTGAAGACGGTGAAGGCGAACAACCCGGGCCTGAAGACCGTCATCACCTTCGGCACCACCTCCAGCGGCCCCGACTCCACCGGCGTCGACATGATCAAGCGGGCCGCCAACTCCGGTCTGGCCAACGACGTCTGGTGCATCATGCCGTTCGACTTCGGCGGCGGCACCACGAACATGGGCAGCCTCACCACCAAGGCCATGGAAGGACTCAAGGCCCAGGTGAAGTCGGCGTACGGCTACAGCGACGCCACCGCCTACACCCACATCGGGCTCTCGTCGATGAACGGCAGGACCGACGACTCCGGTGAGCGCGTGCGGGTGGCCGACTTCAAGACCATGCTCGCCTACGCCCAGCAGCACCACATCGGACGGCTCACCTACTGGGCCGTCAACCGCGACCGGGCCTGCGGCTCGGGCACCGACGGCGACGCCTGCAGCGGCGTGACGCAGCAGCCGTACGACTACCTCAAGGTCTTCACCCAGTACACGGGCTGAGGGGAACAACCGTGAACATCAGAAGAGTACTGCCGTACGGCGTCGCGGCGGCCCTGGCGCTGCCGCTCGCCGGACTCGGCCAGGGCACCGCGCTGGCCGCCACCGACTACCAGGCCGAGGACGCCCAGATCTCCCAGGGCACCGTGGCCACCAACCACACCGGGTACACCGGCACCGGCTTCGTCGACTACACCAACATCAAGGGCTCCTATGTGGAGTTCACGGTGAGCGCGGCCTCCGCCGGCACCTCCGCCCTCACCCTGCGCTACGCCAACGGGACCTCCACCGACCGGCCGATGGACATCTCCGTGGGCGGCACGGTCGTCGCCTCCGGGGTGTCCTTCCCGGCCACCGCCGACTGGAACACCTGGGTCACCAAGACCGTCAACGTCCCGCTGACCGCGGGCACCGACAAGATCCGGGCCACCGCCACCACCGCCAACGGCGGCCCCAACCTCGACCGGATCAGCCTCGACGCGGCCGCCGACACCCAGGCCCCGACCCGTCCCGGACAGCCCAGCTGCTCGGACATCGGCGAGAACTCCCTCACCCTGGCCTGGGGCGCGTCCACGGACAACGTGGGGGTGAGCGCGTACGACATCTACGAGCACGGCAACAAGATCAGTGAGGCGCCGGGGAGTTCGACCTCCAAGGCGCTGACCGGGCTCACCCCGAACACCGACTACAACCTCACGGTGATCGCCCGTGACGCGGCGGGCAACACCTCGTCCGCCAGCCCGGTCGTCGACTGCACCACCAGGCCCAGCTCCGACACCTCCCCGCCGAGCAGGCCGGGCACGCTGTCCGCGAGCAACGTCACCGCCAACAGCGCCGACCTCAAGTGGGGCGCCTCGACCGACGACAAGGGGGTCGTCGCGTACGACGTGCGCAGCGACACCACCGTCTACGACACGGTCACCACCGGCACGTCGACCACGCTCACCGGGCTCGCCTGCAACAGTCCTTACAGTCTGAACGTCGTCGCCCGTGACGCGGCCGGCAATGTCTCCGATCCGAGCAACACCGTCACCTTCACCACCAAGGCGTGCGCGACCGACGGCGGTGTCCCGTCCTCGATCGCCACGCTCTCCAGCGGCTGGACCATCCCCTGGGGCACCTACTGGATGCCCGACGGCAAGACCGCCCTGGTCACCGAGCGGGACGACTTCAAGGTCTGGAAGGTCACCAAGGACGGCACGAGGACGCAGGTCGGCACCGTCCCGAACGCCGTCACCACCAACGGCGAGGGCGGACTGCTCGGCGTCGCCGTCGACCCCAAGTGGGACACCAACCACTACGTCTACTTCATGCACACCGCCTCCGAGGGCAACCGGGTCGTGCGCATGACGTACGACGGCACCAAGCTCAGCGACTACAAGATCCTGCTCCAGGGCATCAAGAAGAACCGCTACCACAACGGCGGCCGCCTCGCCTTCGGCCCCGACGGGTACCTCTACGTCTCCACCGGCGAGGCCCAGACACCGGACCTGGCTCAGGACAAGAACTCCCTCAACGGCAAGATCCTGCGCATGACGACGGACGGGAAGCCGGCCCCCGGCAACCCGTTCGGCAACTACGTCTACAGCCTCGGCCACCGCAACCCGCAGGGCCTCGCCTTCGACCGCAACGGCCGTCTGTGGGAGGCGGAGTTCGGCAACAGCTCCAAGGACGAACTCAACCTCATCAAGCCGGGCGCCAACTACGGCTGGCCGATCTGCGAGGGCTCCTGCAGCACCGCCGGGATGACCAACCCGAAGGCCACCTGGAACGTCTCCGAGGCCTCGCCCAGCGGTATCGCGATCGTCCGCAACGTCGTCTACATGGCGTCCCTGCGCGGCGAGCGGCTGTGGCGCATCCCGATCAACGGGGACAACGAGAGCGTCGGCACACCGACCGCGTACTACGTGGGAACGTACGGCCGGCTGCGGACCGTGACCAAGGTGCCGGGCGCCGACCAGCTGTGGCTGTCGACCACCAACTGCGACAACAACGGAAACCAGCCGGACGGATCGGACAAGCTCTTCCGCATCAACATCAGCTGACGGTATGTCAGGACGGGCTCAGGCCCGGTAGAGCGCCTCGACCTCGTTGGCGTAGGCGTTCTCGATGGCCTTGCGCTTCAGCTTCAGGGACGGGGTCAGCAGACCGTGTTCCTCGGTGAAGGGCTGGGCCAGTATCCGAAAGGTGCGGATCGACTCGGCCTGTGAGACGAGGGTGTTGGCGGCGACCACCGAACGCCGCACCTCCGTCTCCAGGTCGGCGTCCCGCACCAGCTCGGCCGGCGACATCTGCGGCTTGCCGCGCATGGCCAGCCAGTGCTCGACGGCCTCCTGGTCGAGGGTGACCAGGGCGGCGATGTAGGGGCGGTCGTTGCCGACGACGATGCACTGGTTGACCAGCGGGTGGTCGCGCACCCGCTCCTCCAGCAGACCGGGGGAGACGCTCTTGCCGCCGGAGGTCACCAGGATCTCCTTCTTGCGGCCGGTGATCGTGAGGAAGCCGTCCTCGTCGAGGGAGCCCAGGTCACCGGTGGCGAGCCAGCCGTCGTGCAGGGTCTCGTCGGTGGCCTTCTGGTTGTTGAGGTAGCCCTGGAAGATGTTCGGGCCGTGCAGCCAGATCTCGCCGTCGTCCGCGATGTGCACGGTCACGCCCGGGATGGGCTGGCCGACGGTTCCGTAGCGGGTGCGCTCGGGCGGATTGGCGGTCGCGGCCGCCGTCGACTCGGTGAGGCCGTAGCCCTCGTAGATCTGCACGCCGGCGCCCGCGAAGAACAGGCCGAGGCGGCGGTCCATCGCGGAGCCGCCGGAGATGGCGTTGCGGATACGGCCGCCCATAGCGGCCCGCACCTTGGAGTAGACCAGCTTGTCGAAGAGCTGGTGCTGCACGCGCAGTCCGGCCGAGGGGCCGGGGCCGATGCCCCAGGCCTTCGCCTCGACGGCGTCCGCGTATTTCACCGCGATCTCGACGGCCTTCTCGAAGGGTCCCGTCTTGCCTTCCTTCTCGGCCTTGCGGCGGGAGGCGTTGAAGACCTTCTCGAATATGTACGGCACCGCCAGGATGAACGTCGGCTTGAACGCCTGCAGGTCCGGCAGCAGCGCGGCGGCGTTCATCTGCGGCTGGTGGCCGAAACGGATCCCGTGGCGGATCGCGGTGACCTCCACCATCCGTCCGAAGACGTGCGCGAGCGGCAGGAACAGCAGTGTCGCCGCCTCGTCGCCCTTCTTGGAGTGGAAGACCGGCTCCATGTGCTCGGCGACCGTGTCCGCCTCGTACATGAAGTTGGCGTGGGTGATGACGCAGCCCTTGGGGCGGCCCGTGGTGCCCGAGGTGTAGATGATCGTCGCGGTCGAGTCGGGGGTGACGGCCTGCCGGTGCCGGTGCACCACCTCGTCGTCGATGTACACGCCCGCGTCGTACAGCTCCTGCACGGCTCCGAGGTCGAGCTGCCACAGCTGGTGCAGCTGAGGCAGCCGGTCGATGACGCTGGCGATCGTCATCGCGTGGTCCTCGTGCTCCACGATCGCCGCCGAACACTCGGCGTCGTAGAGCATCCAGAAACACTGCTCGGCCGAGGACGTGGGATAGATCGGCACCACCTGGGCGCCGATCGTCCACAGCGCGAAGTCGAACAGCGTCCACTCGTAGCGGGTACGGGACATGATCGCGACGCGGTCGCCGAAGCGGATGCCGCGCGCCAGCAGCCCCTTGGCCAGGGCCAGCACCTCGTCCCGGAACTCCGCCGCCGTCACATCACGCCACTGCCCCTGGTCGTCCTTGCGGCCGAGGCTGATGTGCAGCGGGTCTTCCTGGGCACGCTCGAAGACGACGTCGGCCAGGCCGCCCACCGGCGGTGACAACGTCAACGGAGGGTTGGTGAACTCGCGCAAACCCGCTCCCCGTTCCTCGGCGCCCGATTTAGTGCTACTCCGCACAGGGCGTGAAAGCTACCCCAGACGGCGACAGGGCGGGAGGGGGGCCGAATCCGAGCAGTGCTCCGGTACACGCTGGTCACGGCCGGAAAATGCGCTCACATCCGGAAGGGTCGGACAGAAAACTGACGGTTGAGTAAGTTTCGGTCCCGTAATCTCCACCGAATCTGTACGACCTGGTAACCGGCCCAGGCGCCCGTCAGTGGCCCCGTCCGAGTGGGGCCGTCCTCTCCTCTGTCAGCGCGGGAGCGGAGGATTCCGTTACCTCCGGCCGGGTGGGGCGCGCCGTCCTGACCAGGACGATCACCAGCGCTCCGGCGGCCGTCGCGGTCAGCCCCGCCGCCATGGCCGCGGTGTTCAGGCCCGACGCGAACACCGACCGCAGCGCATGCTCGGAGAAGGCGCCGCGCAGGGCCCCAGCCCCGCCTCCCGCCAGGGCATGGGCCGCCTCGCGCGGCAGCGTGCTTTGCATGCGCGACGTCAGCACGGTGCCGTAGACGGCGATGCCGAGCGCGAGGCCGAGCTGCCGGAACGTGTTGACCGCGCCGCCCGCCATCCCGGACCGCTCCGGGGGTACGGCGGCCAGCGCCGCGCCCGCGATCCCCGGACCCACGAGCCCCGTACCGACACCGACCAGCACCATGCCCGGCGCCAGCGCGGCCGCCGTCGACCCCGCGTCCAGCACCGTCATGCAGAACTGCCCCGAACCGACCAGCAGCAGCCCGCCGCCGACCGTGATCCGCACGGGCACCCCGTGCAGCAGTCGCCCGCCGGCCGCGGCCACCACGAACGCCGACACTGACATCCACAGGAACACCGCACCGCCGCGCACCGGGCTGATCCCGAGCAGCGACTGCATCCATATCGAGTCGTACGCCATGAGACCGAAAGCCCCCGCGTTGAAGGCGAGCGCACCCAGCATCACGACGGAGAACGCGGGCTTGAGGAACAGCCGCGGATCCAGCAGCGGGTCCGCGCCGCGCCGCTCCACGGCGACGAAGCAGACCAGCGCCACGACCGCCGCCGCGAACGTCACGAGGGTGCCCGTCTCGCCCCAGCCGTGCTCCCCGGCCCGCACCGCCCCGTACGTCAGCCCGCCCGCGAAGGCCGCGAACGTCAGGGTGCCCGCCCAGTCGATGCGCCGGTCACGCGAACCGTGCGACTCCGGCACGAACCTCAGCGTCAGCCACACCGCGACCACGCTCACCGGCAGATTGACGTAGAAGATCCACCGCCAGCCCGGTCCGTCCGTCAGCAGCCCGCCGAGCACCGGCCCCACCGCGGCCGCCGCGCCGCTGACCGCGCCCCACACGCCGAGCGCCACCGACCGCTGTTTGCCCTGGTAGACGGAGCCCAGCAGCGGCAGTGTGGTCGCGAGCATCGCGGCCCCGCCGAGGCCCTGGAGTGCGCGCGAGGCGATCAGCATCCCCGGTCCGCCCGCAAGACCGCACAGCAGCGAGGCCGTCGCGAACACCACCACGCCCACGACGTGCACCCGCCGCCGGCCCAGGACGTCGGCCGCGGCGCCCGTGCCGAGCAGCAGCGCGGCCAGCGCCAGCGCGTACCCGTCCATCACCCACTGCAGATCGCTCAGTGAGGCGTGCAGTGAACCCGCCATGTCCGGCAGTGCGACCACCGCGATGGTCACGTCCAGCAACAACATGAATGTGCTCAGGCACACCGCCGTGAGCGGCCCCCATGTACGCATGTCCTCAACTCCTTGTGCGATGGATGCGTAGGACTCCGTACGATGGGGCAGGCCGGACGATCGCGGTGGCTGTAGCTGTCCAGGCGCTGAAATCCGACACCAGAGGGCGGTATGGAGACGAATTCCCACGCACGGCTGGCACCCGGGTTCGACGAGCTCGACCTGCGCCTGCTGTCGGCGCTGGAGGTCGACGGCCGGGCTCCCTTCAGTCGCATCGCGGCGGTGCTCGGGGTCTCCGACCAGACCGTCGCCCGCCGCTACCGGCGGCTGTGCGCCGAGGGCGGGCTGCGGATCGTGGTGATGCGGGACGCGGACCGGCTCGGCCGGGACCAGTGGATGCTGCGGGTGCGCTGCGCGCCGGACAGTGCCCCGGCCATCGGGGAAGCGCTGGCGAAGCGGCCCGACACCAGCTGGGTCGCGCTCGTCTCGGGCGGGACCGAGGTCCTCTGCCTGACCCGCCCGCGCAGCTCCGGCGACCACGACGACCTGCTCCTCGGCAAACTCCCGCGCACCCCCAGCGTGGTCGAGATCCGCGCCCACCAGTTGCTGCACCGGTTCTACGGCGGCCCACAGGGGTGGATCACCAAGTTCGGGGCACTCACCGCCGAGGAGACCGAGGCCCTGCGCCCCCGGGCCGAGCCTGCGGCCGGGCCCGTCCGCCTCACCGCGCAGGACGAGCCGCTGCTGGCCGCGCTGGAGCGCGACGGCCGGGCCACCTACCCCGAACTGCAGCGCGCCACCGGCCTGTCCGAGTCCGCGGTCAAGCGCCGCCTCGCCGCACTGTTCGCCGCGGGGGCCGTGTACGTCGACTCGGAGAGCGACCCGGAGCTGGTCGGCCACCCGGTGGCCGCGATCCTGTGGATCACCGCCGCCCCGGCCGCCCTGCACTCCGTCGGCGAGGCCCTCGCCGGCCACCCCCAGATCGCCCATGCCTCCGCGGCCACGGGCCCCTGCAACATCATCGCGACCGCGCTGGCCGAGAGTACCGCCGGCCTGTACGCCTACCTCAGCGGTCCGCTGGGCCACCTGGAGGGCGTCCAGCACGTGGAGACGACGGTCTTCCTGCGCCGCATAAAACAGCTCACCTACCCGCTCCCGACCCGCTGACCAGGCCCTGAAGGAGCGCGGGGCCGTGTCGATATGCGGCTCCGCCGCGCAGGCGCGACAAGCCACGACGAACCGGTAGTCGACAGACGGCGTATCGCGGCACAGCCGGCGCAACTTTCGCGCACAGCCGGCGGAGCGCTCAGCGCCGGTGCAGCCGCACCCCGCCCGCCAGGATCGTCGCCGCGAGCGCGTCCGCCGCGCTCTGGGCGGGGGTGCGGCGGGTGCCGTGGTCCAGGACGAAGTCGACGCGGCCGAGTTCGGGCAGGCCGAGGCGGTCGGGGACGCGGACCGGGCGGTGCGGCAGCTGCTCTCAAGGGGCGCGGGGCCGTGTCGACATGCGGCTCCGCCGCGCGGGCGTGGCCGGCCATGGCGGGTCCGCAGACGGCAGAAGACCTGTCGGGGCACGGCCGGCCCGGCGCTCAGCGCCGGTGCAGCCGCACCCCGCCCGCCAGGATCGTCGCCGCGAGCGCGTCCGCCGCGCTCTGGGCGGGGGTGCGGCGGGTGCCGTGGTCCAGGACGAAGTCGACGCGGCCGAGTTCGGGCAGGCCGAAGCGGTCGGGGACGCGGACCAGGCCAGGGGGGATCAGGCCGCGGGAGTGCGCCATGACGCCGAGGCCGGCCCGGGCGGCCGCGATCAGGGCGCTCAGGCTGCCGCTGGTGCAGGCGATGCGCCACGGGCGGCCCTGCCGCTCCAGGGACTCGAAGGCGAGCGCGCGCGTGATGCCCGGCGGAGGGAAGACGATCAGCGGCACCGGCCGGTCCGCGTCCAGGCGCAGCCGCTCCGCACCGATCCACACCAGCTCGTCGTGCCAGACCAGCTCGCCCCGCGGGTCCTCCGGGCGCCGCTTGGCCAGCACCAGGTCCAGCTTCCCGGCGGCCAGCTGCTCGTGCAGGGTGCCCGACAGCTCGACCGTCAGCTCCAGATCGACCTCCGGATGGTCGTGCCGGAAGCCCTCCAGGATCTCCGGCAGCCGGGTCAGCACGAAGTCCTCCGAGGCGCCGAAGCGCAGCCGGCCCCGCAGCCGTGTGCCCGTGAAGAACGCCGACGCCTGCTCCTGCACCTCCAGGATCCGCCGCGCGAACCCGAGCATCGCCTCACCGTCCTCCGTCAGCTCCACGGAGTGGGTGTCCCGGGAGAACAGCTGCCGCCCGGTGGCGTCCTCGAGGCGACGCACGTGCTGGCTGACGGTGGACTGCCGCAGCCCCAGCCGCCGGGCGGCCTGCGTGAAGCTCAGCGTCTGGGCGACCGCCAGGAAGGTGCGCAGGTGGGAGGGGTCGTACATGGCGACCACGGTAGCCGCTTATCGTGGATCGCGATAACAGTCAGAGCGGTATGACGGATTCCCGATCGGCTCTCGGAGGAGGACGATGGGCGGGGGCCCTCCGGCCCCGGACCGCCGACAGCAACAAGCAAGTGGAGCACCGTGAAACGCCTGCGATGGCCGAGTTGGATACCGATCGACCCGTACATCCTGCTGCTGCTCGGGACGGTGGGCCTCGCGGCTCTTCTCCCGGCGCGCGGGGCGGGGGCCGACGTGGCCTCGGGCGCCTCCACGGCCGCGATCGCCTTCCTCTTCTTCCTGTACGGCGCCCGGCTCTCCACCCGTGAGGCGCTGGACGGACTCAAGCACTGGCGGCTGCACGGCACGGTCCTCGCCTGTACGTTCGTGATCTTCCCGCTGCTGGGCCTGGCCGCCCGCGGTCTCGTCCCGGTCCTCCTGACCCACCCGCTCTACCAGGGACTGCTCTTCCTCACTCTCGTCCCCTCGACCATCCAGTCGTCGATCGCCTTCACGTCGATCGCCAGAGGAAACGTTCCGGCGGCGATCTGCGCGGGCTCCTTCTCCTCCCTCGTCGGCATCGTGATCACCCCGCTCCTCGCGGCGGCCCTGCTGGGCAGCAGCGCCGGCGGGTTCTCGGCCGACTCGCTCGTCCAGATCGTGCTCCAGCTGCTGGTGCCGTTCCTCGCCGGGCAGCTGCTGCGTCCCTGGATCGGCGGGTTCGTCGCCCGGCACAAGAAGGTCCTCGGACTGGTCGACCGCGGCTCGATCCTGCTGGTCGTCTACACCGCGTTCAGCGAGGGCATGGTCCAGGGCATCTGGCACCAGGTGAGCCCGGTCCGGCTGGGCGGCCTGCTGGTCGTGGAGGCCGTCCTGCTCGCCGTGATGCTCGCCCTGACCTGGTACGGCGGCAAGGCGCTGCGCTTCGGCCGAGAGGACCGGATCGCCCTCCAGTTCGCCGGCTCCAAGAAGTCCCTCGCCTCCGGTCTCCCCATGGCGAGCGTCCTGTTCGGCGCCCACGCCTCGCTGGCCGTGCTGCCGCTGATGCTCTTCCACCAGATGCAGCTGATGGTGTGCGCGGTGATCGCCAAGCGCCGCTCGCACGACCCCGTGGAGGAAGCCGCCCAGGTCACTGCGACCGGGTCACCCGCAGCGTCACGAACCGCGGCCGGTACAGGGTCACGTTCGCGTTGATGCTCGCCGAAGCGCCGCTCGTCTCCAGCCAGTTGACGTCGTAGCTCAGCACCAGCCGCCCGTCGCCGCTGAGCTCGGGATGCACCTGCGGGTTGTACGCGGCGACGCCCGCCGTCGGCAGCGAGGGGCTGAAGCTCCTCGTCGGGCCGTGCCACGGCCCGGCGGGGGAGCACGCCCAGTAGGAGGTCACGGTGGTCAGACCGGCCGTCCCCGCCGCCATCGTGAACAGCACATACGTCCCGCCCACCCGCACCACCGAGAACGCGCTGCCCACCTTCGCCCCGCTCACCGGCCGCGGCCGAAGCCCCCACCCCGAGCCGTCCCAGTACCGCCAGGCGCCCGTGTCCCCGAGCCGCCCCTGCGGCACCCGCGCCACATACGCCGACGAGGCCGGCCGGGACGCCGCCTGCCCGTCGTCGCCGCCGAAGACATACGTCCAACCGCCCTTCTCCACCAGCGTCGTACCGAACAGGATCCGGTGCGACGGATCGGGCACCAGGCTCTGGTCGAGCACCTTCACCACCGACTCGACCCGCAGATCCGGCAGGGAGAGCGTGGCGACCTCGGTCGCGGTGGGCACTCCGTAGATCCACGGGGACTGCCCGGCCGCCCGCACCCACAGCAGCACCCGGACGACCTTCTCGGAGGAACCGGGGGAGCGCGGTTCGACCCGCGCCGCGACCGGCCAGCGCCACTGGTTCTGGGCGGGGTCGGGGAAGAGCGGGGCGGGGAGCGTGGTCCGCAGGCGGCCCCCGCCGTCCATCACCACGGCCGAGTTGCGCACCAGCGGGGCCGTCGTGTCCCGCCAGGCGTACGACTCGCCGACCGGGTTGGGCGGACGGTGCACCTGGCCGAGATAGGTGTCCGAGAACAGCCACAGCACCCGCCCGTCCGGCAGCCGCACCGAATGGGTGCCGTCGCCGCCGGTCCAGTCGTCGGTACGGGTCGCGTCGTCGCCGTACCGTGCGAACTCCCCGGTGAGACGGTCGTCGGCCGACCACGAGGAGACCGTGTGCGGTGTACAGGCGCCGCCCTCCCGCCGACCGTGCTCCGGGAGGGCGGTGAGCAGCACGGCCCCGAGAACCAGGGCCAGCAGCAGGCCGAGGCCGGTTCCCGTCCGCTGTCGTGCTCGTACGTCGTCGGGCACCCACGGGACGTTAGTGGCTGTTGCTCACATGGTCCATGGGCAGCCACAGCACCGTGTCCTTCAGGGAGGTGTCACGGGTGGCGAGTTCCTCGTCGCTCAGCGCCCGGTCCCACACCTGGACCTCGTCGATCGCTCCGGTGAAGAAGGCCCGGCTGTCCATGCGCTGCCCGATGTGCACACCGAACGGCGAGTTCCGGCTCACCGAACCGGGCACGTCGGCGGTACTGAACTCGGTGCCGTCGATGAACAGCGTCAACCGTCCTCCGCCGCGCCGCAGTGCCAAGTGGTGCCACTGCCCGTCGTTGTACGCCCCCGTGGTGCGCACGGACGCCGACTGCGGGGCAGCCGCGCCGCCCCGCACGGTGATCAGCCCCTGGACGCGGTTGCTCGCGGGCTCGCCGCGCAGCCAGACCTGGGGCTGCGTGGTGCCGGTCCCGCCCATCCACAGCAGCGGCTGCTCACCGGTCGTGGCCGTGTACCGGAACCACAGCGAGGCCGTGAAGTCCTTTGCCCCGAGCGGGAGTTCGTCCCGATACGGCAGGCGTACGGCGTCGTCGGCACCGTCGAACTCCAGCGCCCCGCCGAACACGCCGTCCGTCTCCCGGGCGCCCCCGAGCACGGCCGCCGGCGGCTCGTGACGGGCGAGGTCGACGGTGGTCGGATCCGGGCCGCGGCGCGGCCGCAGCCAGTCCTCGGTGAAGCGGGCGAAGCGGATCTCGTCGCGGGCGTCGACGGCACCGCCCTCGTACATCAGCCCCACCGTGTCGCGGTCGGCGCGCACCATGTCGGAGTAGCCCGACCAGTCCGGGGTGACCACCGTGCCGCGGTCCACGCTGTCCCAGGTGCGTCCGCCGTCGTAGGAGGAGCGGACCATCATGGTCCTGCGGCGGTCGGGGTCCCCGGGGCAGGCCAGCAGCAGCCGGTCGCCCATGCGCAGCATCGAGCCCTGCACCTGCGGCGTGTAGAGGTCGGGCAGGTCGCGGAACGGCGTGGCGAAGCTGTCGCCGCCGTCCCGGCTGACCGTCTGGGTGCGGTGGCCGAGGTCGGTGCCGTCCTGCTCGCGGCCGCTGACCAGGACCGAGCCGTCGGTGCGCTCGGTGAGCGTGAGCTCGGAGGGCTTCTGCCGGAAGGTGCCGTCCTCGGCGATCGGCCAGGAATCGGTGGCGCCGATCCGCCAGTGGCCGCCGTCGTCGTCGCTGACGATCAGCGCCGCGTGGTTGGCGGTGACCTGACTGCCGTTCCATGTCTCGGTGTTGACGCCGAAGACCAGCCGCCCGGCGTGCCTGCCGCGGGTGAGCTGGATGCCGTGCACGGGCCCGGTGGCGTACCAGGAGTTCCAGTCCGCGGGCAGGATCTCGGAACTCAGGTCACGCGGCTCGGACCAGGTCAGCCCGTCGTCGTCGCTGTACTGCAGATGCGGGGTCCGGTCGCAGGGCACCGTGCAACTGGAGCCGTCCGCACGGCCCGTGTTGTACGTCTCGGCCAGCAGAACGCGACCCGTCGCGCGGTCCACGACCGGCGCCGGATTGCCGTGCGTGTCACCGCCGCCGTGGTTGACGACCTGGAGCGGGCCCCAGCTGCGGCCGCCGTCAGTGGAGCGCTTGAGGACGAGGTCGATGTCGCCGGCGTCCCCGCAGTTGCGGACGCGGCCCTCGGCGAAGGCCAGCAGTGTGCCGTCGGCCGACTTCACGATCGCCGGTATGCGGAAGCAGGCGTAGCCGGGGTCCTGGGAGGCCCTGAAGATCACCTGCTGTTCGAACGCGGGAGCGGCGGTGGGCGTCTGGGCTTGTGCGGGATGCGGCGACGCGGTCAGTACGGCGGTGACGGCAACTGCTGTGAACACGGTTCTCAGACGGGCGCGAAGACGTGACGGCATGGTGCGAACCTGCCCTTCAGAGGTCTGGACATCTGGACATCCCACGTCCAATGTCCGCACCACAGAGGCTAGTTGGGGTCTCCGGAGCCTCACAAGGACCGTGCAGCTACTCGTCAGGCACCGCGGTGGCGCGCCACCGCGGACCTCAGGGGCGCAGCACCACCTTGCCCAGATTGCTCCGCGACTCGATCACCGCATGCGCCTTCGCCGCGTCCTCCAGCGCGAACTCCCCATGTACGGCCGGCTTCAGTGCGCCCGCCCCGAACAGTTGCCACAGCTCCTGCCGCCGGCGCTCGTACAGCTCCGGCTGCCCGCGGGCGATCCGCGCCATCTGGAAGCCGATCACGGACTTGGCGCCGACGAGCAGGTCGTACGCCTGGATGGTTCCGCCGCCCGAGCTGTAGGCCACCAGCCGCCCGCCCGGAGCGAGCGCCGCGACGGCCGGGGTGAGCAGCTCGCCGCCGACGGCGTCCAAGGCGTAGTCGACGGGATCTCCCCAGCTGTCGTCGCCGTACGCGACGACGTCGTCCGCACCGAGGGAGCGCACGAAGTCCGCCTTCCCCACATCGGAGACGGCCCCCACCACCCGGGCCGCGCCCCGCACCTTCGCCAACTGCACGGCCAGCTGGCCGACTCCGCTCGCGGCAGCCGTGACCAGTGCCGTCTCGCCCGGTTCGGGGCGGGCGGCCTCCAAGGCGCCGAGAGCGACGAGGCCGCTGCGGACGAGAGCGACCGCGTCGACGGCGGACGCGCCGTCCGGTATGGGGGAGGCCATGGCCTCGTGCAGGAGCGCGAAATCGGCGTAACCGTGCCCGAAGCACAGCCCCGTCACGCGCTCACCGACTCGGAACCGGGTGACTCCGTCGCCGACGGCCACCACCTCGCCCGCGATCTCACCGCCCAGCGGGATCGGCTCGGCGGCCTCGGTGACCTTGCGGACGACGGGCAGCGTGACGCCCACGGCCTCGCAACGGACGAGGAGTTCCCCCGGGCCGGGCTCGGGGACCGGGGCTTCCTCCAGGAACAACGGGCCGCCGGTGGACTCGTAGCGGACGCGGCGCATCACACCTCCAGGGGGCGTCGGGACTTCCGACGAATTCGTTGGGAGTCCCAACGATAAGCCGAACTTCATTGGGAAGTCCAATGACTTTTCGCTAGGCTGTCCGCATGCCCGAAGCTCCCCTCGCCGCGATCCGCTCCCTCCCCAGCTGGCTGCTCGGCCGTGCCGCCGCGCGCGGCCGTGCGCTGGTGGCCGAGGCGCTGGCCGCGGAGGGCCTGAAGATGTGGCACCACGTGGTGCTCTCCGCCGTACGCGACCTCGGGCCCGTAGCGCAGGCCGACCTCGGGCGCAGCGTGCAGCTCGATCCGAAGGACCTGGTCGGCGTTCTCAACGACCTGCAGTCCGCGGGTCTCGTCGTACGCGAACCGGACCCCAAGGACAAGCGCAAGAACGCGGTGTCACTCACCGGGGACGGCGCGCGGCTGCTCAGGCGCTGCGAGCGGGCGGCGCGGACGGCCAACGACGAGCTGCTCGCGCCGCTCTCCGCGGCCGAACGCGACCAGTTCCTGGGTCTGTTGATCCGGATTTCCGGTACGGAGAGCTGACGGCGGATAACGTTCCGTCATGGCCGTATCCCTCGCTCTCGATCCCGCGCGCAGCGCTCTTGTCCTCGTCGATCTGATGGACCGGATCGTCGCGCTGCCCCTGGAGCCCCGCAAGGGCACCGAAGTCCTGTCCGCCGCCCAGGAGTTGGCGACCGCGTTCCGCTCGGCGGGCGCGACCGTCGTCCTCGTCCGGGTCGAACGCCCCGGCGTCGCCGAACAACCGCCCGGCAGCGGCCTGGTGGCGGGGCTGGCCCGGGACGGCGACCTGGAGGTCGTGAAGCGGACGATCGGCGGCTTCCAGGGCACGGGACTGGACGACCTGCTGCGTGACCGGGGAGTCAACACGCTCGTCTTCGGCGGGATCGCCACCAACCTCGGTGTCGAGTCCACCGCCCGCGCCGCCGGAGACCTCGGCTACGACCTGGTCTTCGTCGAGGACGCCATGGCCGCGCTCACGGCCGCCGAGCACGAGGCGTCGGTGCGGTTGGACTTCCCGCGGCTGGGGACCGTGGTGACGGTGGCCGAGGTGCGGTTCGTGGCGGGCTGATCCCGCAGGGCGGCGGGAGCAGCTGAGGCGGGGCCCCTGCGGCGCAGGGGGCGCTCCCCGCCGGCCGGGGCCCCGCCGCCGTGTCGCGGAGAGCCGGTCACCCCTGGGCGGCCGCGGTCCGCAGAGCGATGCGGTCCTCGCCCGCGTACACGTTCATGGAGCTGCCCCGCAGAAAGCCCACGAGGGTCAGGCCCGTCTCCGCCGCCAGGTCGACGGCGAGGGACGAGGGCGCCGAGACCGCCGCCAGGACCGGGATCCCCGCCATGACCGCCTTCTGCGCCAGCTCGAAGGAGGCCCGGCCCGAGACCAGCAGGATCGTGCGGGACAGCGGCAGGTCGCCGCTTTGCAGGGCGCGGCCCACCAGCTTGTCGACCGCGTTGTGCCGGCCCACGTCCTCCCGTATGTCCAGCAGCTCGCCGGCCTCCGTGAACAGGGCCGCCGCGTGCAGCCCCCCGGTCCGGTCGAAGACCCGCTGGGCCGCGCGCAGCCGGTCGGGGAGGCTCGCGAGCAGCTCGGGTCCGACGCGGACCGGGGGAGTGTCGGCGATCGGCCAGCGGGCCGTCGTACGGACCGCGTCGAGGCTCGCCTTGCCGCACAGTCCGCAGGACGAGGTGGTGTACACGTTCCGCTCGAGTGTGATGTCGGGGATCGCGACTGAGGGCGCGGTCCGCACGTCCACCACGTTGTACGTGTTCGAACCGTCGACCGTGGCCCCCGCGCAGTACACGATGTTCTGCAGATCGTCCTGCTCGGCGAGCACACCCTCGCTGACCAGGAAGCCCGCCGCCAGCGCGAAGTCGTCGCCCGGGGTGCGCATGGTGATCGCGAGCGGCTTGCCGTTCAGCCTGATCTCCAGCGGTTCCTCGGCGACGAGCGTGTCCGGGCGGGACGAGACCGCCCCGTCGCGGATGCGGATCACCTTGCGTCGTTCCGTGACTCGTCCCATGTCGTGTCTCAGTCCCGGTTCTGTACGTGCTGGTAGCCGAAGCGGCCCTTGATGCAGAGGTTGCCGTGGGTCACCGGGTTGTCGTGCGGTGAGGTGACCTTCACGATTTCATTGTCCTGCACGTGGAGAGTGAGGTTGCAGCCCACTCCGCAGTACGCGCACACCGTCGTCGTCTCCGTCTGCGCCGATTCGTTCCAGGTACCCGCCGCGCGCATGTCGAACTCCGACTTGAACGACAGTGCCCCCGTCGGGCACACCTGGATGCAGTTGCCGCAGTACACGCACGCCGAGTCGGTGAGCGGGGCGTCGTGCTCGACCGCGATCCGGGCGTCGAAGCCGCGGCCGGAGACCGAGATCGCGAAGGTGTTCTGCCACTGGTCGCCGCAGGCGTCCACGCACTTGTAGCAGAGGATGCACTTGTCGTAGTCGCGTACGTACAGATCGTTGTCGACCTTGGGTTCCTCGCCCAGCCGGGCCGCGTCGGGGCCGAAGCGGTCCGGCTTCGCCTCGTACTCCTTGATCCATTCAGCGACTTGTGGAGTCGTCGACAAGTCGACCGAGGAGGCGAGGAGTTCGAGGACGAGCCTGCGGCTGTGGCGGGCCCGCTCCGTGTCGGTGCGGACCTCCATGCCGGGCTCGGCCCTGCGGGAGCAGGCCGGGACCAGGGTCCTGGATCCCTCCACCTCCACCATGCAGACCCGGCACGCGTTCTTGGGCCGCAGCGTGTCCCCCTGGCAGAGGGTCGGGATGTCCTTGCCCGCCGCCCGGCAGGCGTCGAGGATCGTCGAGCCCTCGGGGGCGCGCACCGGCTCCCCGTCGAGGGTGAACTCCAGCAGCCGGCGCGGGATCCCCAGCGGTGTCGCGGTCATTCGTACGCCCCCAGACGGTCGATGGCGGATTCCACGGCGTTCCACGCGGTCTGTCCCAGGCCGCAGATCGAGGCGTCCCGCATCGCGCGGCCGACCTCCCTGAGCAGGGCGATGTCGTCGGCGGCCGCCGCGCCCGTGCGCTCGGCGATCCGGTGCAGCGCCTCCTCCTGGCGCACGGTCCCGACCCGGCAGGGCACGCATTGGCCGCACGACTCGTCGCGGAAGAACTCCGCGATGCGCAGCAGCAGCCGAGGCAGCGGGACCGTGTCGTCGAAGGCCATGACGACACCGGAGCCCAGCGTGGTGCCCGCCTGGCGGGTGCCTTCGAAGGTGAGCGGGATGTCCCGTTCGTCCGGCCGTACGAAGCCGCCCGCCGCCCCGCCGAGGAGCACCGCCCGCAGACGGTCCCGCACCCCGGCCAGGGTGAGCAGATCGCCCAGTGTCGCCCCGAACGGCAGCTCGTAGATGCCGGGCCGGTCCACGCTGCCCGAGACGCAGAACAGCTTCGGTCCGGTGGACCTCGCGGTGCCGATCGCAGCGTAGGCCGGGGCGCCCATGGTCAGGATCGGCAGGACGTTGACCAGCGTCTCCACGTTGTTCTCGACCGTCGGCTTGCCGAACAGGCCCTTCTCCACCGGGAAGGGCGGCTTCGAGCGCGGCTCGCCGCGGTAGCCCTCGATGGAGTTGAACAGGGCCGTCTCCTCGCCGCAGATGTAGGCGCCCGCACCGCGCCGGATCTCGATGTCGAAGGCGTAGCCCTGGCCGAGGACGTCCTCGCCGAGGAAGCCACGCGCGCGTGCCTGCGCGAGCGCGTGCTCCAGTCGGCGCAGGGCCCGCGGGTACTCGCCGCGCAGATACACGTACCCCTTGTGCGCGCCGGTCGCGTACCCGGCGATGGTCATCGCCTCGACCAGCGCGTACGGGTCCCCTTCCATGATCACGCGGTCCTTGAAGGTGCCCGGCTCGGACTCGTCGGCGTTGCAGACGAGGTAGTGCGGGTGGTCGGGCTGCGACGCCGTGGCCTGCCATTTGCGGCCGGTGGGGAAGGCGGCGCCGCCACGCCCGACCAGGCCGGAGTCGGTGACCTCGCGGATGACCCCGGCGGGACCGAGCCCGAAGGCCCGGCGCAGGGCGGCGTAGCCGCCGTGGGCCCGGTAGTCGTCGAGGCTTTCCGGGTCCACCACGCCGACCCGCCGCAGCAGGACCAGCCCGTCCTGTCCCGCCTGTGGCACCGCCATCGCCGCCGGCGGTTCCTCCGGCGCCGAGTCCGGCGCGCTCGCGGCGAGTACGGCCGCCTCGACCGTCGCCGGCGCCGACACCGCCGTACGCACCGGGTCCCCCGCCTTGATCGCGAGGGCCGCCGGGGCCCGCTCGCACAGTCCGAGGCAGGGGCCGCGCTCGACGCTCACCCCGCTGCCCGGGCCCAGCCGCGCCTCGATCCCGGCGCACAGCTCGGGCGCCCCGGCGGCCGCGCAGGCCAGGTCCGTGCACACGTGGAGCACGGTGGCGGGGCGGGGCTTCACGGAGAACATGGCGTAGAAGGTGGCGACGCCGTACGCCTCCGCAGGCGGTACGGTCAGCCGCCGGCACAGGTGGTCCAGGGCGCCCTCGCTGATCCAGCCGATCCGGTCGTTGATCGCGTGCAGCCCAGGCAACAGCAGGTCGCGCCTCTCCCGGGCCTCGCGGCCGCCGCGGGCCCACCTCAGATCGGCGTCGGATCGGTCCGCGCCCTCCCAGGAGGACTCCGGGGGGCCCAACAGGGCGTCCACAGCGGCCCGTTCGTCGTCCGTCGGCTTGCTGTCGCCGAAGTGCAGATCCACCAGGTCACCTCACGACGGTCGCGACGGGGAGCTTCTCGATCCGGATCGCCGACGCCTTGAACTCCGCCGTCCCCGCGATCGGGCAGTTCGCCTCGATCGTCAGCTGGTTGGTGTCCACCTCGTCGGGAAAGTGCATGGTCATGAAGGCGAGCCCGGGCCGCAGCGCCGTGTCGACCCATACGGGTGCCACGACCGACCCCCGTCGCGAGGACACCTGGACCTCCTCGCCGACCACCACCCCGTAGCGCTCGGCGTCCTCCGGGCACAGCTCGATGTACTCGCCGCGCCGGAGCGGCGAGGCGAAGCCCCCGCTCTGCACACCGGTGTTGTAGGAGTCGAGGCGCCGCCCCGTCGTCAGCCGGATCGGGTACTCCTCGTCGGTGAGGTCGACCGGCGGATCGTGCTGGACGATCCCGAAGGGCGCGGGCATCCCGCGCCGGGCCGGGTCCTTCTCCCACAACCTGCCGTGCAGATACGTCGGTTCGAGCTCGTCGGTGCTCGGGCACGGCCACTGGATGCCCTGGTGCTCCTCCAGGCGTGCGTACGTCATCCCGTAGTGGTCCGGGGAGACCGAGCGCAGCTCGTTCCAGACGGCCTCGGCATCCGTGTACTTCCAGTCGTGGCCGAGGCGTGCCGCCAGTGCGCAGATGATGTCGATGTCCTCGCGCGCCTCGCCGGGCGGGGTGACCGCCCGGCGCACCCGCTGCACCCGCCGCTCGCTGTTGGTGGTCGTGCCGTCGGTCTCCGCCCAGCCGGCGGTCGCGGGCAGGACCACGTCGGCGAGTTCGGCCGTCTTCGTCAGGAAGATGTCCTGCACGACGAGGAAGTCGAGCTGCCGCATCCGGCGCACGGCCTGCTCGCTGTCGGCCTCCGACTGCGCCGGGTTCTCGCCGATGCAGTAGACGGCCTTGAGGGAACCCTCCTCCATCGCCTCGAACATCTCCGTCAGGTTCAGCCCGTAGTGCGGCTGGATGACGGTGTCCCAGGCCGACTCGAACTTCAGCCGGGAGCCGGGGTCGAGGATGTCCTGGAAGCCGGGCAGGCGGTTCGGGATCGCGCCCATGTCGCCGCCGCCCTGCACGTTGTTCTGGCCGCGCAGGGGCTGCAAGCCGGCGCCGTAGCGGCCGACCTGGCCGGTCAGCAGGGAGAGGTTGATCAGCGCGCGGACGTTGTCGGTGCCGTTGTGGTGCTCGGTGATGCCGAGGGTCCAGCACAGCTGGGCGCGCTCGGCGCGGGCGTAGGCGTGCGCCAACTCCCGTATCGCACGCGCCGGTACGCCCGTGACCCTCTCGGCGAGGGACAGCGTCCACGGCTCGACGAGCGCCTTGTACTCCTCGAAGCCGGTCGTCGCCCGCTCGATGAACGCCGCGTTGGCCAGGCCCGCGTGGATGATCTCGCGGCCGATCGCGTGCGCCATCGGGATGTCGGTGCCGACGTTGAGGCCGAGCCAGCTCTCCGCCCACTCGGCGGTCGACGTACGGCGCGGATCGACGGCGTACATCCGGGCGCCGTTCCTGATGCCCTTCAGGACGTGCTGGAAGAAGATCGGGTGTGCGAAGCGGGCGTTGGAGCCCCACATCACGATGACGTCGGTGTGCTCGATCTCCTCGTACGACGACGTCCCGCCGCCCGAGCCGAACGCGGCCGACAGGCCCGCGACGCTCGGGGCGTGACACGTGCGGTTGCAGGAGTCGACGTTGTTGGTGCCCATGACGACCCGGGCGAACTTCTGCGCCACGTAGTTCATCTCGTTGGTCGCGCGGGCGCAGGAGAACATGCCGAACGCGCCTCGGTTGCGCTCCAGGCCGCGGGCCGAGCGGTCCAGGGCCTCCTCCCAGCTCGCCTGCCGGAACGGCTCGGCACGGGAGTCGCGGACCAGCGGGTGGGTGAGCCGGGTGTAGGTCTTCGGGGTCCGGTCGCGTTTGCTCATACGACACTCCTCATGCGGCGCTCCTCAGCGCGAGCAGGTCCGAGATGGCGTGCACGGTGCGCAGGGTGGGCACCTCCACGCCGGTGATCTCCGCCAGCTCGACGACGGCCGCGAGCAGGACGTCGAGTTCGAGCGGCTTGCCGCGCTCCAGGTCCTGGAGCGTGGAGGTGCGGTGGTCGCCGACGCGCTCGGCGCCGGCGAGGCGGCGTTCGATGGAGACGCCGACCTCGCAGCCGAGGGCCTCGGCCACGGCGAGCGTCTCGGCCATCATGGTCTCGATGACCTTGCGGGTGCCGCCGTGCAGACACATCTGCCGCATGGTGGCGCGGGACAGCGCGCTGATCGGGTTGAAGGAGATGTTGCCGAGCAGCTTGACCCAGATGTCGCCCCGCAACTCCGGCTCGACCGGGCACTTCAGGCCACCTGCGACCATGGCCTCGCTGAAGGCCAGACAGCGCTTGGACACGCTGCGGTCGGGCTCCCCGATGGAGAACCGGGTGCCTTCCAAGTGCCGTACGACACCCGGTCCTTCGAGCTCGGTGGCCGCGTAGACGACACATCCGACGGCCCGTTCGGGCGCGAGCACCGCACTGACCGCGCCGTCCGGGTCCACGCTCTCGACGCGGTGGCCGTCGTAGGGGCCGCCGTGCCGGTGGAAGTACCACCAGGGGATGCCGTTCTGGGCGGCGATCACCGCTGTGGTGTCGTGCAGAAGGGGCTCGATCAGCGGCCCGCACGCCGCGTACGAGTGGGCCTTCAGACCCAGGAAGACGAAGTCGACCGGGCCGATCTCGGCCGGGTCGTCGGTGGCGTGGGCGTGCGCGGTGAAGTCGCCGCGCGGGCTGAGCACCCGCACTCCGTGCTGCCTCATGGCCGCCAAGTGCGGTCCACGGGCGACGAGATGCACATCGGCGCCGGCGCGATGGAGCGCGGCACCGACGTAGGCGCCGATCGCACCGGCGCCGAGAACTGCGACTTTCATGACGAGGGAGCTCCGTTCGGTCGAGGGATACCGAGGAGATGGCCGCACAGTCGAACTCTGCCGAACGTTGTCGACTGAATATTGTCTACAGTATGGAGGCGGGGGCCACAAGAGTCCGCGCACGGCCGAGAAAACCGGGCGGTCCGACCGTTCGGCGCTCGCTGGATACCGCTCATCGCATACGGTCGACGCGCCGCCTTCTCAACTGCCTTGCTGCTCCCTTACGTTCGGGATCATGAGTCCCCCCGTCGCACCGGCCGGCTGGAGCCGCTGGCTGGTCCCCCCCGCTGCTCTCTCCGTCCATCTCTCCATCGGCCAGGCCTACGCCTGGAGCGTCTTCAAGCCGCCCCTGGAGTCCTCGCTCGGTCTCAGCGGAACGCAGAGCGCGCTGCCCTTCCAGCTCGCCATCGTCATGCTCGGCCTGTCGGCCGCGTTCGGCGGCACGCTGGTGGAGCGCAACGGGCCGCGCTGGGCGATGACCGTCGCCCTGGTCTGCTTCTCGTCCGGCTTCCTGATCTCCGCGCTGGGCGCGGCCACCGAGCAGTTCTGGCTGATCGTCCTCGGCTACGGCTTCGTCGGCGGCATCGGCCTCGGCATCGGTTACATCTCGCCCGTCTCCACACTGATCAAGTGGTTCCCGGACCGGCCCGGAATGGCCACCGGCATCGCGATCATGGGCTTCGGCGGCGGCGCGCTCATCGCCTCGCCGTGGTCCACGCAGATGCTGGAGTCCTTCGGCACCGACAGCTCAGGGATCGCGCTCGCGTTCCTCGTGCACGGGCTGTCGTACGCCGTCTTCATGTCGCTCGGTGTCCTGCTGGTGCGAGTGCCGCGCAGCGAGCGGCCGGTCGAGGGCGCGCCGAGCGCCTTCCAGGGGCCGCAGGTCTCGGCGGGCACGGCCATCCGCACCCCGCAGTTCTGGTGTCTGTGGGTCGTGCTCTGCATGAACGTGACCGCGGGCATCGGCATCCTGGAGAAGGCCGCGCCGATGATCCAGGACTTCTTCAAGAACACCTCGACCCCGGTGTCCGTCTCGGCCTCGGCCGGTTTCGTGGCGCTGCTCTCCGCCGCCAACATGGCGGGCCGCATCGGCTGGTCGTCCACTTCCGACCTGATCGGACGCAAGAACATCTACCGCGTCTATCTGGGCTTCGGAGCGGTGATGTACGCGCTGATCGCCCTGTTCGGCGACTCCTCCAAGCCGCTGTTCATCCTGTGTGCGATGGTGATCCTGTCCTTCTACGGCGGCGGCTTCGCGACCATCCCGGCCTATCTGAAGGACCTCTTCGGCACGTATCAGGTCGGTGCCATCCACGGGCGGCTGCTCACCGCCTGGTCCACGGCCGGCGTCCTCGGACCGCTGATCGTGAACTGGATCGCCGACCACCAGAAGGCCGACGGCAAGAGCGGCGCGTCCCTCTACAGCCTCTCCTTCATCATCATGATCGGGCTGCTCGTCGTCGGCTTCGTGGCCAACGAACTCGTCCGGCCCGTCAACGCCCGCCACCACATCCCCGCCCCGAGGGAGGAGACCGTCGATGTCGAACGACAGCAGCCAGAGTCCGCCTGACCGGCGCCCGCTGATCGCCTTCGCCTGGCTGTGGGTGGGGGCACCGCTCGCCTACGGGGTGTACGAGCTCGTGCAGAAGGCGACGAAGCTGTTCACCGGGTGACTGTTCGGTAGGTGTTCGGGCGTCCGAAGGCCTGACAGAAGCCGACAACCCCGGCGCCCGAATCCTGTCGTCTTGGCTGACGTCGTACCCGTGAGTCACTGATCAGACTGGTGGATCCCGCTACCCAAGGCAACGAGGGGGACCGCCCAATGAACGGCTCGCGCATCGCCGCCGTCGGCCACTACCAGCCCGCCAAGGTGCTCACCAACGAGGACCTGGCGGGTCTGGTCGACACCAGTGACGAGTGGATCACGTCCCGGGTGGGCATCCGCACACGCCACATCGCCGGGCCCGACGAGCCGGTCGACGAGCTGGCCGCCCATGCCGCGGCCAAGGCGCTCGCGGCCGCCGGCCTCGCGCCCGGCGAGATCGACCTGGTCCTGGTCGCCACCTCCACCGCCGTGGACCGCTCGCCCAACATGGCCGCCCGGGTCGCCGCCCGGCTCGGCATCCCCTCGCCCGCCGCGATGGACGTCAACGTCGTGTGCGCCGGGTTCACCCACGCCCTCGCCACCGCCGACCACGCGGTGCGGGCGGGTGCCTCGACGCGTGCGCTGGTCATCGGTGCCGACAAGATGTCCGACGTGACCGACTGGAGCGACCGCACCACCTGCGTCCTCGTGGGCGACGGCGCGGGGGCCGCCGTCGTGGAAGCCGCCGACGGGCCCGGCATCGGACCCGTGCTGTGGGGCTCCGTGCCCGAAATGGGACACGCCGTACGCATCGAGGGCACCCCCGCGCGGTTCGCGCAGGAGGGGCAGAGCGTGTACCGCTGGGCCACCACCCAGCTGCCGCCCATCGCCCGCAAGGCCTGCGAGCGCGCCGGACTCGCCCCCGAGGACCTCGCCGCAGTCGTCCTGCACCAGGCGAACCTGCGGATCATCGAGCCCCTCGCCGAGAAGATCGGCGCCGTCAACGCCGTCGTCGCGCGGGACGTCGCCGAGTCCGGGAACACCTCGGCGGCGAGCATCCCGCTCGCCTTCTCCAAGCTGGTCGAGCAGGGCGCCATTTCGACCGGGGACCCGGTGCTGCTGTTTGGCTTCGGCGGAAACCTGTCGTACGCCGGACAGGTCGTCCGCTGCCCGTGACCTGCGCGTACGGCCCCGATGTGACGCACTCGACCCGCCGTACCCCTGGCCACTGTGCGCCGTAGACTGTAGACGAAAGACAATCCATACTGGCTTTCCGGTTGCAGTTGCTCCGCGCTGCTCAGGAGGGGGACCGACCGATGTTGTCGACAGGACTGCCGCAGGGCGCGGTACCCAAGCTGGAACGGCCCGGCCCACTGCGCGACCGCGTCTACGAGGCGCTCCTCGAACTGATCACCACACGCGCCCTGCAGCCCGGCCAGCACCTCGTCGAGAGCGAACTCGCAGGCCACCTCGGGGTGTCCCGGCAGCCCGTACGGGAGGCGCTGCAGCGGCTGAACACCGAGGGCTGGGTCGATCTGCGGCCCGCCCAGGGCGCGTTCGTGCACGAACCCACGGAGGAGGAGGCCGACCAGCTCCTCACCGTCCGCACGCTGCTGGAGGCCGAGGCGGCCCGGCTCGCCGCCGCCAACGCGGGCAGCGCCGGCATCTCGGTCCTGGAGGAGCTGTGCGCGGAGGGCGAGAAGGCCGTCGCCGCGGACGACGTGGACGGCGCCGTGACGATGAACGCGCGCTTCCACGCGAAGATCATGGAGCTGGCGGGCAACGCGGTTCTCGCCGAACTCGCCGCGCAGGTCGACCGCCGGGTGCGCTGGTACTACACGCCGGTCGCCCGGCAGCGCGGCCGGCAGTCCTGGGTCGAGCACCGCGAGCTGATCGCAGCGATCCTGGACCGTGACGAGCAGCGGGCCACCCGGCTGATGCGGGAGCACACCGAGCACACCCGGCGCTCGTACCACGACCGGACGAAGTGACCGCCGGGCGCTCCTTCTCGGACTCGGGCAGGTCGGCGTAGGGCACGAGCAGCGGGTGCGTTCTCCGCGAGGAGCTCGACCAGGGCGAGGCGGGCGGAAGTACGCCGGTCAGGCCAGGATGGCGGTCTCCGGGCGCCGGGCTTCCCGCGCCTCGACCGCCAGCATGGCCACCAACACCGCGACCAGGGCGAAGAGTTCGGCCACCGCCGAGACGCGGACGCCGAGGAGCGCGGCCGCCAGGGCGACGGGTGCGGCCGTGGCGCGGAAGCGCAAGGGGTGCATGCGCAGGACCGCGCGGAAGGCCACGTCCCCGGCGAGGAAGAGCGCCACACCACCCGCGAGAGCCAGCGCCGGGCCCGTGTGCAGGTGTTCCGTGAGATGGCCGAGCGTCTTCTTCACGCCCGCGGCCAGGTAGGCGATGCCGAGCAGCATCGGCAGGAAGCAGTAGTAATACGCGTTCATCGCCAGCCGCCACCGGCTCGGCGCCGGTGCGGCCCGGAACGCCGCCTCGGCAGCCTCCTCGTCCCGCACGAAGTACGTCCACCACAGCGCGACCGCGAGGGCCAGCGAGAGGAACGCGCCACCGACCAGGCCGGGAGTGAGCGGCAGTCGGCCGATTCCGGTGCCGATCGCGATGACGGACTCGCCGAACGCGACGATCAGCAGCAGGCCGTGGCGCTCCACGAAGTGCGCCGGGTCCAGGCTGCCCAGCTGGACGCGCAACGCGGCGGCCGACCGCCGTCCGTCGGCCCTGCCCGGCCCGTGCTCGGCGAAGAACGGCGTCACGAACTGCAGGACGAGGACGAGCAGCCACAGGCCGTCCGCCGCGAGACCGTCGAAGAAACCGGCCGCGGTCACGGCGAGGGCGGCCAGCGAGTTCGGGACGCCGTACCAGATCGAGTCCCGCCCGTGGCTGCGCGTGTAGAGCGCGGTGTGCACGACCACGACCGTGAGGAAGCCGAGCCCGAACACCACGCCGGTGTCGTCGAAGACGCGCGGGATGGCGAGGGCGCACACCAGGAACGCGCCCATGCCCAGGATGAGCAGCAGCCGGCGGGAGGGGCGGTCCGGCGGGACCTGGTTGGTGAGGTACGCGTAGGCGCCGTACATCCAGAACAGCACCACGAAGACCAGCGCGACCCGGCCCGCCGTGGCGAAGGTGAGATCGCCGGCGAGCAGCACGGTGAGCTGGGTGAGGGTGAAGACGAAGACGAGGTCGAAGAAGAGTTCGAGAGTCGTGACTCTTCGACCCGGCTCCTGCTCCACTGCGCTGTTCATGACTCCCCCTGGATCGATCGCGCGTTCCCCCTGGAACGCGTTGACCAGATCGTATGAGCCTGACATGGCTGCGGCGCGCGACTTTCCTTTGTCCTGTCAGTGGAGAAAGTCGGCGGTAACTCGTGCACGGTTTCTTCCCGGGTTCGGCGGGGAGGGGCTCGTGAGACGCATGACGGCACGACCTGCGAACTCCCCTCAGGCTCCCTCACCGCCCAGGACCCGACCGGCCGCACCGGCAGCGCGAGCGAGCAGATTGTCGTGGGCAACACCGCGCACAAGGTGACGCTCGAACGTGCGCAGGACGGGCGGCTGTTCGGCTTCGGTGGCGCGATCCCGTTCAAGGTGAAGGTCACCGACCCGGACATGACGGACCGTCATACGGGCTTCACCGGCAGTCTGCTGCGGCTGTTCGAGCGGGGAATCCCCGACGGGCCCCGCTACCTGAACCTGGCGACGGTGTTCCAGCGCCGCTCGGTGGTACTGCCCACGTCGAAGCTGCCGCGACCGCATCAGCGGACGTCGGATCACCAGGGCAGGCTCGCTCTGGTACACAACCCTGCCCAGGGCACGGCACTGACCCCGCAAGGCCTGTCGGCCCGAACGGAGTTCGCCCGCCAGGTCGAGGCGCTGGGGAATGATCCATTGGCAGAGGCCGGCGAACAGCGCATGCTCGCTGCCCACGCGGCCGAGCTCTTCGCCGCGACAGCAGAGGACATCGGCTCAATGCACCAGGCGCGCGCTCTGAGCCCCGCAGTCTCCGCGGACTGACCCGCTGTCTGCCGAAGGGGACCGTTCAGCCTGAGGTGGCCCTCCCCGCGATCCTGGGGAGGGCCACCTCACGCGCGCGTGCCGTCAACCGTCAGCCTGCGGGCTGCGGCTGCGGGGTCAGCGCATCCGAGCTGCTGCGTCCCGGCTGCCGCAGCAGCAGGGCGATCGCCGCCGCGACCATCGAGACGCCGCCGGCCAGCGCGTACGCCCCGTCGTAGCCCCAGGCCGCGACCACCATGGAGCCGAGGCCGCCGCCGAACAGGCCGCTGACCAGCTTTCCGCTGTACACCAGGCCGTAGTTGGTGGCGTTGTAGTTCTCACCGAAGTAGTCCGGCGTGAGCGCCGCGAACATCGGGTAGAACGCGCCGCCGCCGAAGCCGGAGAGGAAGGCGAAGAACAGGAAGAGCCACTCGCTCTTCATCTCGCCCGCCAGGATCACACCGAACTGGGCAAGGCCCAGGACGACGATGACGAACACCAGGGTCGGCTTGCGGCCCCACTTGTCGGACAGCCAGCCCACCACACCGCGTCCGATGCCGTTGATGACCGCCATGACACCCATGGAGGACGCCGCCACCAGGGGCCCGAAGCCGACGTCCTTGGCGTAGTCGACCTGGAAGGAGATCCCGAAGATCGACACACCGGCGGTCATCACGATGGAGATCCACATCAGCGGCAGCATGCCCGTCCTGATGGCCTCCTTGGGCGTGTACTGCTTCGTCGCGGGCGGGTTCTTGGCGAGGCTGTCCGCGCTCTTCCGGGACCCGGAGAAGGTCAGTGGGTCGATGTCCGCGGGCCACCAGTTCTTCGGCGGGTCCTTGAAGAAGAACGCACACCCGAACACCACGATCATGATGTAGCAGCCGATCAGGTCCAGGACGCGGTGGTAGTTCCCGGTGTCGAAGGCGTAGTTGAAGATGAAGATGAACGGCAGCGACCCGTAGGCGAAGCCGCCGTTGACGAAGCCGGTGCGGGCGCCGCGGCGCTCGGGGAACCACTTGCCGACCATGTTGATGCAGGTCGCGTAGACCAGGCCGGCACCGAGCCCCCCGATGACACCGAAGCCCAGGATCGCCAGCCACACATTGCTCAGATGCGACAGGGCGAGGAATCCGACCAGGCACATCCCGGAGCCGGTGTACATGGCCTTGCGGGCCGTCAGGATGCCCTTCTCGCGCAGCCAGCCCGCCGGGAAGGCGATGCCGGCCTGGAAGAACACCCAGACGCTGAGGATCCAGAAGGTGTTGGACTGCGTCCAGCCGTGCGCGTGGGACAGCGTGTCCTCCGCGGAGCCGTACGCGTATTCGAAGACGCTGATGGCCATCATGGCGATCCAGGGGAGGTACACCATGAGCTTGCGGGAGTGGCCGAGGACGTCCCGGTCGGTCTCGCCGATGCGGTAGACGCGGCCTCCGGCGTCGGTCACTTCACGGTAGGGACGGTTCGCGGCTGTCGGATCGGCCGAGAGCGGGTCTGCTGTCATGCTTATGCCATCTCCTCGCCGAGCGGGTGCGGGTTGGGGACGATGCGCCGGGCCTTCGGCCGGCCCGGGGACTTCAGGAAGAGCGCCAGCACCGCGGAGGCCAGGCCGACGGAACCCGCCAGCACGAACGCGCCGTGGTAGTCCCATGCGCCGACGACGACCGCTCCCAGGCCGGAGCCGACGAGCCCGGAGATCAGCTTCGAGCTGTAGACCATTCCGTAGTTGGTGGCGTTGTTGTTCTCGCCGAAGTAGTCCGCCGTCATGGCCGCGAACAGCGGGAAGATCGCCCCGCCGCCGAAACCGGAGACCATGGAGCAGAACAGGAAGAACGGCATGCTGCCCGTCTGGCCGGAGACCAGCACGCCGAACTGCGCCGTGCCGAGCACGATGCAGACGATGATCAGTGTGTTGCGGCGGCCGTAGCGGTCGGAGATCCATCCGATGACACCGCGCCCGGTGCCGTTGACGATGGCCTTCAGGGACATCGCCGTGGCCACGATCCCGCCCGCGAACCCCATGTCCTTGCCGAACGGCACCTGGAAGGCGATGCCGAAGATGTTGATGCCGGCCGTGCACAGCAGACAGAACCACATCATCCACAGGACAGGGGTACGGGCGGCCTCCTTGGGGGTGTACTGCTTGACGGCGGGCGGGTTCTTCTCCAGGGCCCGGCGGATCTTCGGGTCGGCGGTCATCCTCAGCGGGTCGACGTGCGCGGGCCACCAGTTCTTCGGCGGGTCCTTGAAGAACCGGCCGGCCGCGGCCACCACCAGGCACAGCCCGACGCCCACACAGGCGAGCACGGTCCGGTAGTTGCTCAGGTCCATGTACGAGGTGAACAGGAAGACGAAGGGCACGGACCCGTAGGCGAAACCGCCGTTGACGAAGCCCGTCTTGCCGCCCTTGCGCTCCGGATACCACTTGCCGACCATGTTCACGCAGGTCGCGTAGACGAGGCCGGCTCCGATGCCGCTGAACATGCCGAAGCCGACATACGCGACGGCCACGTCCGGCGCGAACGCCAGCGACAGATAGCCCAGCAAGGTGCCGACGGCGCCGATCATCATCGCCGTACGGGCGGGCAGCCTGCCGCTCTCCCGCAGCTGCCCGGCGGGGAAGGCCACGGCCGCCTGGAAGAACACCCAGACGCCCATCAGCCAGAAGATGTGTCCGCTGCTCCACAGATGAGCCTCGTGGAGCGTGTCCTCCGCCGACGTGAACGCGTACTCGGCGGAGCTGATGCCCATCATGCCCACCCAGGGCAGGACGACCATCCACTTGCGTGTTCGGCCCATGACGTCGGTATCGGACTCACCGATCCGGTACACGCGGCCGTTGCGATCCGTCACCTCCCTGTAGGGGACGGACGTCGAGTGGTCGGTGGTTGTCATCGCTCAGCACCCCTTGCATCGAAAGCTCTGGCCAGCGCCCCCTGTCCAATGCCTTTCGCGTGCGCACGGGTCCCGGGGCCGGCCGACCGCACTGTCGGCCGGCCCCGCGCTTCGCTCACCTCATGAGCCGCCCCCCAACAGGCCGGCCGCCCGCGCCCACCGGTACTTCGCACCGAGTACGGCCACCGGCTTCTCGGTCGTGTACGGGTAGGCCACGACCCCTCGCTCGTAGAGGTACTGGCAGGCCTCCTCGACCTCGACGTCGCCCGCGAGGGAGGCCACCACGGGCTTCTCGATGCCGCGTTCGCGGAACTCGGCCACCACGCGCGCGGTGAGCTCCGCGAAGACCATCGGGGGAGTGACGATGGTGTGCCAGTAGCCGAGGACGAGCGCGTGGATGCGCGGGTCCTGAAGGCCCAGCCGGATCGTCGCCTCGTACGTCGACGGCGGCTCGCCCCCGGTGATGTCGACCGGGTTGCCCGCGGCTCCGAAGGGCGGGATGAACCTGCGGAAGGCCTCGTCCAGGTCCGGCGGGATCTCCATCAGGGACAGCCCGTTGTCGGTCACCGCGTCGGACAGCAGCACACCGCTGCCGCCGGCCCCGGTGATGATCACGACGTTGTCGCCCTTGGGGGCGGGAAGCACCGGCAACGCGCGCGCGTACTCGAGCATGTCGTTCAGCCCGGGCGCCCTGATGACACCCGCCTGCCTGAGGATGTCGTCGTACACGGCGTCGTCGCCCGCCAGCGCCCCGGTGTGCGAACCGGCGGCCTTCGCACCCGCCGCCGTACGGCCCGCCTTGAGCACCACGACCGGCTTCTTCGGCACGGTCGCCCGCGCGGCCTCCACGAAGGCGCGGCCGTCCTTGAGGTCCTCCAGGTGCATCGCGATGCACTCGGTGTGCGGGTCCTCGCCGAACCAGGTCAGCAGGTCGTCCTCGTCCAGGTCCGACTTGTTGCCCAGGCCCACGATCGCCGACACGCCCGTCTTCGTGGTACGCGCGAAGCCGAGGATGGCCATCCCGATGCCACCGGACTGCGAGGTCAGCGCGACACCGCCCTTGACGTCGTACGGCGTGCAGAACGTGGCGCACAGGTCCTGCCACGTCGAGTAGTAGCCGTAGATGTTCGGCCCGAGGAGGCGCACGCCGTGCCGTTCGGCGATCGCGACGATCTCCTCCTGGAGTTCGTGCTCGCCGGTCTCCGCGAACCCGGAGGGGATCAGCACGGCGTTCGGGATGTTCTTCCGTCCCACCTCCTCCAGGGCCGAGGCCACGAACCTGGCGGGGATGGCGAAGACCGCCACATCCACCTCACCGGGAACGTCCGTGACACTCTTGTACGCCTTGCGGCCCAGAATGTCATCGGCCTTGGGGTTCACCGGATGGATCTCTCCGGCGAAGCCGCCGTCGATGAGGTTGCGCATCACCGAATTGCCGATCTTGCCCTGCTCGCCCGAGGCACCGATGACGGCGACCGACGAGGGCTGCATCAGACGGCGCATGGAGGTGAGGATCTCCTCGCGTGTGTACGTGCGCCGAGGCTTCGGCACCGACTCGGCGAGGATCACCCGGATGTCCGCGGCGATCGCGCCCTCCGGGGTGGCGATCACCGGGTTGAGGTCGACCTCCGCGATCTCCGGGAAGTCCGCGACCAGTTGTGAGACCCGGCGGATCTGCTCGGCGATCGCCCACCGGTCCACGGCCGGCGCGCCGCGCACCCCGCGCAGGATCTCCGCCGAGCGGATCGAGTCCAGCATGGACAGCGCCTCGTCCGCGCTCACCGGCGCCAGCCGGAACGTCACGTCCTTGAGGACCTCGACGAGCACCCCGCCGAGCCCGAAGGCGACGACCTTCCCGAAGGTGGGGTCCGTCACCGCGCCGACGATGACCTCCTGCCCCTGGGGCAGCAACTCCTGCACCTGTATGCCCTCGATGCGCGCGGACGCGTTGTACGCGCGCGCGTTGTCGACGATCTTGTGGAACGCCGCCCGGACGTCCGCCGCCCCCTCGACCCCGACGATCACTCCACCCGCGTCGGTCTTGTGCAGGATGTCCGGCGAGACGATCTTCATCACCACGGGCCCGCCGAAGCGGGCGGCGTACGAGACGGCCTCGTCGACGTCCGTCGCGAGTTCCTCGCCGGGTACGGCGATCCCGTACGCGTCGGCGATCACCTTGCCCTCGGGTGCGGTGAGCGCGGTGCGCCCCTCGGCCCGCACGGTGTCGAGGAGCGACCGCACCCTCGGCTCCCGGTCTTCGGCCATCACGTCAGATCACTCCGTTCGACTTGAGCAGGCGCAGTTCCTCGTCGCCGAGGCCGAGTTCGCCGATGTAGACCTCTTCGTTGTGCTCGCCGAGCAGGGGTGAACTGGTCACCTCGACGGGGGAGTCGGAGAGCTTCAGCGGGCTGCCCACGGTCGTGAACTCGCCGCGCTCGGGGTGTGGCACGGTGACGACCATCTCGTTGGCGATCAGCGAGTCGTCCTCGATGATCTCCTTGGTGGACAGGATCGGCCCGCACGGGATGTTGTGGGCGTTGAGCCGCTCCAGCACCTCCCACTTGGGAAGCGTGGAGGACCATTCCTCGATCAGCTGGAACATCTTGTTGAGCTTGGGCAGCCGGGCCTGGGGCGTCGCCCACTCGGGGTCATCGGCAAGCTCCGGCCGGCCGATGAGCTCGCTCAGCGGCTTCCAGCCGACGGGCTGCACGATGACGTACACGTAGTCGTTGGGTCCGCCCGGCGCGCACTTGACCGCCCAGCCGGGCTGGCCGCCGCCGGACGCGTTCCCGGACCGGGGAACTTCCGTGCCGAAGTCCTCGTTGGGATATTCAGCGAGCGGGCCGTGGGCCAGGCGCTGCTGGTCGCGCAGCTTCACCCGGCAGAGGTTGAGCACAGCGTGCTGCATGGCCACGTTCACCCGCTGACCGCGCCCGGTGTGCTCCCGCTGGAACAGCGCCGCGAGTATCCCCGCCACGGCGTGGACGCCCGTCCCCGAGTCCCCGATCTGGGCCCCCGTCGCCAGCGGCGGCCCGTCCTCGAAACCGGTGGTCGACATCGACCCGCCCATGGCCTGCGCGACGACCTCGTACGCCTTGAAGTTGGTGTACGGGCCGTCCCCGAACCCCTTGATGGAGGCATAGACGATCCGCGGATTGATCTCCTGGATGCGGTCCCAGGTGAACCCCATGCGGTCGACCGCGCCCGGTCCGAAGTTCTCGACCATGACGTCCGAGCGCCGGATCAGCTCGGTGAGGATCTCCTTGCCGCGCTCGGTCTTGGTGTTCAGGGTGATGCTCCGCTTGTTGCAGTTGAGCATCGTGAAGTAGAGGGAGTCGACGTCCGGGAGGTCGCGCAGCTGCCCCCGCGTGATGTCACCGGTCGGCGCCTCCAGCTTGACCACGTCCGCCCCGAGCCAGGCGAGCAGCTGGGTGGCGGAGGGTCCGGACTGGACGTGGGTCATGTCGAGGACGCGGATGCCCGCGAGGGCCTTGGTGGGCGTTCCAGTCATGCGGGCCACCTCACTTGTACATCGTCTGGTTCATGGTTCCGGGGGCGTACGCGTCCGGGTCGACCCAGACGTTGATCAGCGACGGCTTGCCCGACTCACGGGCACGCCGCAGGGCGGGGCCGATGTCGGCGGGGTCGCGGACCTCCTCGCCGTAACCGCCCAGCATCTGCGCGAACTTGTCGTAGTGGACGTCGCCGAGGGTGTTGCCGACCCGCTCGCGCTCCAGTCCGTACTTCTGGGCCTGGCCGTAGCGGATCTGGTTCATGGAGGAGTTGTTGCCGACGATGCCGACGAAGGGGAGGCCGTAGCGGACGAGGGTCTCGAAGTCCCAGCCGGTGAGGGAGAAGGCACCGTCGCCGAAGAGGGCGACGACCTCCTTGTCGGGCCGTGCCTGCTTGGCCGCGAGGACGAAGGGGATGCCGACGCCGAGGGTGCCCAGCGGGCCCGGGTCCATCCAGTGCCCGGGTGACTTGGGCTGGACGACCTGTCCGGAGAAGGTGACGATGTCGCCGCCGTCGCCGATGTAGACGGAGTCCTCGGTGAGGAAGTCGTTGATCTCGCTGACCAGGCGGTACGGGTGGATCGGCGAGGCGTTGGACTTCAGGCTCGGCAGCCGCTTCTCCAGGGCGGTCTGCTCGGCGGCCCGCAGCTCGTCGAGCCACTCCTTGCGCTTCGCCGCCCCGCCGTTGATGCGCCCTGAGGCAGCCTCGGTGACCGACTTCAACACCAGGCCCGCGTCACCGACGATGCCGAGGTCGATGTCGCGGTTCTTGCCCACCGTCCGGTAGTCGAGGTCGATCTGCACGACGGTCGCGTCGGGGGAGAGCCGCTTGCCGTAGCCCATGCGGAAGTCGAAGGGCGTGCCGACGATGACGATCACGTCGGCGCCCGAGAAGGCGTACCGGCGCGACAGCTGGAAGTGGTGCGGGTCGCCGGGCGGCAGGGTGCCGCGGCCCGCCCCGTTCATATAGGCGGGGATGTTGAGGGTCCGTACGAGGTCGATCGCCGCCTCGGTGCCGCGGGTCGTCCACACCTGGCTGCCGAGCAGGATGGCCGGCTTCTCGGCGTGCACGAGCAGATCGGCGAGTTTCTCGACGGCCTCCGGGTCGCCGGCCGAGCGGGTCGAGGCGCGGTAGGCGCCGGCCTTCGGCACGCGCGCCCTGCTCACCGGCACCTTGGCGTCCAGCACGTCGCGCGGGATCTCCAGGAAGGAGGGGCCGGGCGCACCGTGGTAGCACTCGCGGAACGCCATCGACACCATGTCCGCCGCGCGGGCGGTGTCCGGCACGGTCGCCGCGAACTTGGTGATCGGCGTCATCATGTCGACGTGCGGCAGGTCCTGAAGGGACCCCATCTTGTGCTGGGTGAGGGCCCCCTGGCCGCCGATCAGCAGCATCGGGGACTCCGCGCGGAAGGCGTTGGCGACACCGGTGACGGCGTCCGTCGTGCCCGGGCCCGCGGTGACGACCGCGCAGCCGGGTTTGCCGGTGAGGCGGGCGTAACCGTCGGCGGCATGGGCGGCGACCTGCTCATGGCGGACGTCGACGACCTCTATGCCCTCGTCGACGCAGCCGTCGTAGATGTCGATGATGTGGCCGCCGCACAAGGTGTAGATGCGGTCGACCCCCTCGGCCTTGAGTGCCTTGGCAACGAGATGACCACCGGAAATCACGTCCTGGGTGTCGTCGGGCATGGCGAAGTCCTGTCCCTTCGTAGGGGTTCGAACTGCTCTCGCGGTACATTGCATACAGTCGACGAATACTGTATGAACCTTGTTATCCCGCATCCGGTGGGTGGTGTCCAGGGGGCGTGCGGCACTTTTGAGTCAGGAGCCGGAATGGACCTGTACGAGCACCAGGCAAGGGAACTCTTCGAAGAACACGGCATCCCGGTGCCGAGGGCCGAGGTCACCGATTCTCCCAAGAAGGCCCGGGAGATCGCCCGCGCACTCGGTGGGCGCGTAGTAGTGAAAGCTCAGGTCAAGACGGGCGGGCGCGGCAAGGCGGGCGGTGTGAAGCTCGCCGCGGACCCGGCCGCCGCGGAGCTCACCGCACGGCAGATCCTCGGCATGGACATCAAGGGCCACACGGTCCGCAAGGTGATGCTGGCCCAACCCGTGGACATCGAGACCGAGTTCTACGTCTCCTATGTGCTCGACCGCGCGGCGGGCCGCTTCCTCGCCATCGCCTCCGCCGAGGGGGGCACGGAGATCGAGGAGGTCGCCGCGAGCCGACCCCAGGCGGTGGCCCGTGTCCCCATCGACCCGGCCGAGGGCGTCACCTCGGCGAAGGCGAACGAGATAGCCGAGGCGGCCGGACTGCCCGCGCAGACGGTCGACGTCCTCGTACGGCTGTGGGAGGTCCTGGTCCGGGAGGACGCCCTCCTCGTCGAGGTCAACCCGCTCGTCCGGACCGCGCAGGGGCAGATCCTCGCGCTCGACGGCAAGGTCACGCTCGACGACAACGCCCGTTTCCGGCAGGTGCGTTGGGGCGGGGAGCACGTGGAGCACGACGACCCGCTGGAGACGGCGGCCGCGGCCAAGGGCCTCAACTACGTCAAACTGGACGGCGAGGTCGGCATCATCGGCAACGGCGCGGGCCTGGTCATGTCGACCCTCGACGTCGTCGCGGGCTGCGGCGCCCGCCCCGCCGACTTCCTCGACATCGGCGGCGGAGCCTCCGCGCAGATCATGGCCGACGGGCTCTCGGTCGTCCTGTCCGACCCGGCCGTCAAGTCGGTCTTCGTCAACGTCTTCGGCGGGATCACCGCCTGCGACGCGGTCGCCGACGGCATCGTGCGGGCCCTGGACAGCGTGCAGTTGACCAAGCCGCTGGTCGTGCGGCTCGACGGCAACAACGCGGCCCGCGGACGCGCCATCCTCGACGAGCGCGCGCATCCCCTGGTCCAGCAGGCCACCACCATGGACGGCGCCGCCGGCCGTGCCGCCCAACTCGCCACCAGCGGCTGAAGGAGCCCGACATGGCCATCTATCTCACCAAGGAGAGCAAGGTCCTCGTCCAGGGCATGACCGGCGGCGAGGGCATGAAGCACACCCGGCGCATGCTCGCGGCCGGCACGAACGTCGTCGGCGGCGTCAACCCGCGCAAGGCGGGCCGCACCGTCGACTTCGACGACCGCGGCGTCCCCGTCTTCGGATCGGTCGCCGAGGGCATCCGTGCGACCGGCGCGGACGTGACGGTCGTATTCGTCCCGCCCGCCTTCGCGAAAGCGGCCGTCGTCGAGGCCGCCGACGCCGGCATCGGCCTCGCGGTCGTCATCACCGAGGGCATCCCCGTCCACGACTCCGTCGCCTTCCACGCCCACGCCAAGGCGAAGGGCACGCGCGTCATCGGCCCCAACTGCCCGGGCCTGATCACCCCAGGACAGTCCAACGCGGGCATCATCCCGTCCGACATCACCAAGCCGGGCCGCATCGGCCTGGTGTCCAAGTCCGGCACGCTCACCTACCAACTCATGTACGAACTCCGCGACATCGGCTTCTCGACATGTGTCGGAATCGGCGGCGACCCGGTCGTCGGCACCACCCACATCGACTGCCTGGCCGCCTTCCAGGACGACCCCGACACCGAACTGATCGTCCTCATCGGCGAGATCGGCGGCGACGCCGAGGAACGCGCGGCCGCATACGTCCGCGAGCACGTCACCAAGCCCGTCGTCGGCTACGTCGCCGGATTCACCGCCCCCGAGGGCAGGACGATGGGGCACGCCGGCGCGATCGTGTCCGGCTCCTCCGGCACCGCCCGGGCGAAGAAGGAGGCCCTGGAGGCGGCCGGGGTGAGTGTGGGAAGCACACCGACCGAGACGGCGAAACTTGTGCTCGCATGTCTCGAACGCGGGCGCGCGGCCGCTCATAGTTGATGGGAGACGACCGTGACGCACCACCGCGCGCGTCACGGCGTCCCTCGTACGACGTCCGCGCACGGCAGTGCGAGCCGGCGCGCGACGAGCCATGCACCCCCCGCCCCCGACTGTGCACCGCGAGCGGAGAAACCCCTATGGCAACCACCCTCACCCTCAAATCAGGCACGTCCTGGTCCGATGCCTGGCAGCGCTGCCTGTCCGTCGCCCCGGAGGCCTTCCAGGACGACCGCGTCCTCAACCTCTGGAACTCCGCCTGGCAGGCCGACGGCCGGGCCCTGCCCGCCACCAGCCCCGTCGACGGCAGCCCCATCGCCGGCCCGCCCCGCCTCGACCGCGACACCGCGTACCAGGCCGTACGCGCCTCGCTCGACCAGCACCGCGCCTGGCGGCACGTCCCCCTCGACGAGCGCCGCGCCCGTGTCGCGGCGACCCTGGACGCCCTCACCGAGCACCGCGAACTGCTCGCCCTGCTCCTGGTGTGGGAGATCGGCAAGCCCTGGCGGCTCGCGCAGGCGGACGTCGACCGGGCCATCGACGGTGTGCGCTGGTACGTCGACGGCATCGACCCCATGCTCGACGGGCGCACCCCGCTGGACGGCCCGGTGTCCAACATCGCGAGCTGGAACTATCCGATGAGCGTGCTCGTTCACGCCATGCTGGTACAGGCCCTGGCCGGCAACGCGGTGATCGCCAAGACCCCGACCGACGGCGGCCTCGCCTGTCTGACCCTGGCCTGTGCGCTCGCCGCGCGTGAGGGGATTCCCGCCACCCTCGTCAGCGGCAGCGGTGGCGAGCTGTCCCAGGCGCTGGTACGGGCGCCCGAGATCGGCTGCGTCTCCTTCGTCGGCGGCCGGGACACCGGCGCGGCCGTCGCCACGGCCGTCGCCGACCTCGGCAAGCGCCATGTACTCGAACAGGAAGGACTCAACACCTGGGGCATCTGGAACCACTCGGACTGGGACGCGCTCACCGCGGTGATCCCGAAGCTCTTCGACTACGGCAAGCAGCGCTGCACGGCGTACCCGCGCTTCGTCGTCCAGCGACAGCTGTTCGACGAGTTCCTGGCGGCCTACCTCCCGGCGGTGCGCACGCTCAGGGTGGGACACCCGCTGGCGGTCGAGCACAGCGACGACCCGTACCCGCAGCTGGACTTCGGGCCGGTCATCAACGCGGCCAAGGCCAAGGAGCTGCGCGACCAGGTCGCCGAGGCCATCGACCGGGGCGCGGTCCCACTGCACCGCGGCAGCGAGGCCGACGGCCGGTTCCTGCCCGGTCAGGACACCTCCGCGTACGTCCATCCGGTGACGCTCCTCAACCCGCCGCCGTCCTCACCCCTGCACCACGCGGAACCGTTCGGCCCGGTCGACACCATCGTCCTGGTCGACACGGAGGCGGAGCTGCTGGCCGCGATGAACGCGTCCAACGGCGCGCTCGTGGCCACCCTGTCCACGGACGACCGGGCCACCTTCGACCGACTCGCCCCGCAGATCCGTGCCTTCAAGGTCGGCCACGGCAAGCCGCGCTCCCGCGGCGACCGCGACGAACTGTTCGGCGGCTTCGGCGCGTCCTGGCACGGCGCCTTCGTCGGCGGCGAGCTGCTGGTGCGCGCCGTGACCCAGGGCCCGGCGGGAGAGCGGCTGCCGGGGAACTTCCCGGACTACCACCTCATGCCGTGACAGAGGGCCGGGTGGCGTCCTCGTTCCGAGGGCGCCACCCGGGGATCAGCTCCGGCCGGCGCACGAAAGCGTCAGGGAGTGACCGTGTACGTCTGCACGTCGAAGGTCTGACCGAGCGAGTTCGTCGGCGCCACCGTCACCGAGGTGCCGTTCACGGTCACCTTCAGGAAGTGGTAGACCTGCGCGTCGTCGGTGGGCACCGACGCGGCTCCGCAGGCCGAACCCCGGTTGCGGCCGTAGGACCAGCCGATGGCGTAGGCGTCGGTGGCCGAGCAGCCGTTCTCCCCGACGGAGTGCACATCGGCCCCGCCGCCACCGGTGACATACGACGCGATCCGGCCCGCCCCCGCGGTGTTGCGCTGATAGAGGTGGGAGTGGCCGTTGAAGACCAGGTCCACGCCGCCGTCCAGCAGGGTCTGCTCGACGCTCGTGAGGAAGGTGTCGCTCGGTTCGCTCGCACTGTCGGAGCGCAGCGGGAAGTGGAAGAAGGCGAACTTCGGCACGCCGGGATGGGCGGTGAGGTCGGCCCTCAGCCATGCGTACTCGGCGGATCCGTCCTGCCAGTGGGCGTGCGCGTCCTGCTCGTAGATCGCGCAGTGCGAGCCGCACGAACCACCCGTGGCGTCACCGGTGTTGGAGTTCCCCCACGCGGTGTCTAGCAGATAGAAACGGACGCCGCCGGTGGTGAAGGCGTAGTACGTCGTCGGATAGCTGATCGGACTCGAGCCCAGGTACGACGGATAGTCGGCCAGCGCCCACACCCCGCCGGAGGCCGCCGCCAGCGCCGACTGCTTCCACACCTGCAGATAGGTGTTGGTCATGCTGTGGTTGCCGACGGTGCCGATGAGCGGGATGCGCATGCCCGGCTGCGTCCAGTACGACGGACCGAACCACGAACTGACGTCCACGCCTGTCTGGTTGAGGTCGCCGTACTGGGTCTGCGAGGTGCCCGGATGCGTGTTGTCGCCGGTCTGGACGACGAACCGGGCGCCGCTCGCGGCGATCTGGCTCATCACGTTCGCCTGGTTCACATTCAGCGAGCCGTCGTCGACGCCGGAGTTCGTGGTCTCACCGGTGTCGCCGAGGACATCGAAGGTGAACGACGTCGTGGAGCCCGCGGAGTCGGGGGTCGTGAAGCTGGGAGTCGGCAGGGTGCCCAGCAGGTCGGTGCCGGATGCGGTGTAGACGCGGTAGCAGTAGGTGGTGCTCGCGGTCAGGCCCGTCACCGTCACCGAGTTGGCGTACTCCCGGGTCGAGCCGACGGTGATCGGGCTGCCCAGGGCCGACGAAGCGGCCGTGTTCGCCGCGCAGTTGCCCAGCGGGCCGTAGCGGACCGAGCCGCGGCTCTGTGTGGTGGTCGCCCAGCTCACCTGGAGGGACGTCGTCGTGGCGTCGGAGAGATAGGGGGCGCGTGTCAACTGCGCGTCGGCGCCCGGCAGGTCGGCGTGCGCCGCCGGAGCGAACGACAGCGCCGTGCCCGCCCCCAGGACGAGGGCGAACACGGCGCTGCGAGCGTGGCTCAGGGAGAGTCTGCGGTGCCGGGGCGAGAGTCTTCTGGTCATGTTCTTTCTTCCTTTCTCATTCTGATCCCGCGCAGCCGTGCCAGTGCCGCGACGGCGCCCACCAGCAGCACCGCGCAGCCGGTGATCCGCAGCACGCCCGGCCAGTAGCCGAGCGGGCCGCGACGGGCGGCTGAGGAGGAGGGCGCCGACGGCGAGTCCGACACGGGAAGGCCGCGCAACTCGCGCAGCACGTCCAGTGATTGCGTGCCGTGCCGGACCGACGGCTCCACATGCGAGTTCTCGCTGAACTCGTTCCAGCTGATCAGCCCCAGCAGATCCGGGCCCGAGGCCAGGGCGGCCGCGTACTCGGTGCGCAGCGTCCGGCCGCCGTCCCGTGGCACCGACTTCGTGCCGCCCACCAGGCGGGCGTCGAAGCCGGGGGCGAACGGCGCCATCCAGTAGCCGTGCGCCGCGTGTGCGAGGGCGGCCATCTCGCGCAACTTGCTCGCGTGCCGGGCGTTCGTGTCCGGGTTGACCGACGACCAGTAGTAGGCGTCCCCGTCGGTGACGTGCGCCAGCCTGCGGATGCCCTGCGGGCTCTTCTCGGTGCCGAGCACCAGCATCCCCTTCCGTACCGGTCCGGTGATGCGCGCGATGTCCGCGGTCGAGTACTGCCAGGTGCCACTGAACACCGTCAGCGGCTTGCCGTCGAGACGGAAGAAGGCCGGGTCGCGGGCGTAACGCCCGTACAGCAGACGGAAGTCGGCGGCGACCCGGTCCGTCGTCAGCGGCCGGCGGTGGAAGTCGAGCCCCTGATAGATGACCGCCACCTTGAAGTCACGCGCCCGCGCCACGTCCAGCAGCAGCCGCAGCCGTCGGTCGTTGACGGCCGAGGACTTCCAGCTCACCACGAAACCGTCGATGCCCGCGGACTTCGCCCAGTCGACATGCGTGCGGATCACGGAGGCGTCGTCGCTGGAGTAGTGGCCCAGACGCGGGTAGTCGGTCTTCGCGCGCTGCCACGACGACGGCTCGAACCACTGGTAGTAGTACGCGAGCAGCGGCACCCGACGCCCCTCGGCCGCGCTCGCGGACGCCGGGAACAGCCCCGCCAGGACCAGTACCAGGACGGCGAGCAGCCCCGGTCTTCTCATCCGTGCTCACCACCCCGGCGTCGCCGCATCCACCGCCCGACCAGCAGCAGTCCGGCCGCCAGCACCCCCACCGTGCCCGCCGCCAGCGCCAGATCGGCCCGGCTGACCACGCGCAGCTGCATGCTCTGCGTCCGCGACAGCCGGACCTGCTGCACGGCCCGCAGCCCCTGGCCGCCGGTGACCTCCACCTCGTACTGCCCGTGCGGCAGATCCCGCAGCGTCGCTTCCCGTCCTGCACCGAACGTCACCTCGCGCACCGACCCGTCCGGCAGGGTGACCCGCGCCGCCCGCCCGGCCGACGACCCGAAGACGGCGTCCCGCGCCGAGACCGTCAGATCGTGGAACGGCGTGGTGAAGACGGCCTCCTGATGCGACGCCGGCTGGAACCGCTGCCGCCCGGCGTCCACCGTGTTCGTGCCGTACGCGTTTGCGGACAGCAGTGCGTACCCGACCCTCCGCGAGGTCAGCACGCTCTTGCGGTACACGGGCAACAGCCCGTCCAACCAGACCGGTTGTCCCACCGGCAGCCGCTGGGTGTGCCCGGTGTCGCTGCGCACGGTCACATACGGCACCCGGTCACGGGGTACGGCGCGACCCTCCTGGTCGACGCAGCGCACCGTCACCCGGAAGCGGGCCGTGAACGCCGCCGTCACCGTGTAGTCCCGGCGCAGCGGCAGCCCCTGCACCGTGCGCCGGAACGCCTGGTCGGGATCGCGCTGCCCGGCCCACCGGGAGAACGTGAACTGCCGTCCCTCCGAGGCCAGTCCGTGATCGTCGACGGCCAGCCTGTGCCCCGCGAAGTCGTGCGCACCGGTGAAGCTCACCGCCCCGTCCGGCCCGGTGACCGCCGTCCGTCCGTCGAACGTGAACGGCACGCCGGCGAGCTGTGGGGTCGTCCGCACGGTGACGGTGACCGCCGTGACGGCCACGGCAGAACTCGGGGCCAGCCCCACCAGCACCACCCCGACCAGCACCAACCACCTCACGACATACGCCACTTCGGCCGCACCGCCCCCCACAGCAACCCTGCCACCAGCAACGACGCGGCGCCGTACACCGCGTACACGGGCGCCGGCGAGGGCCGCCGCGCCACCGGAAGCGCCGCCTCCCGCACCCCCGTCGGAATCAGCTCGGCCCGCCGCGGCGCCGCCGAGAAGTCGAAGGCGTCGGCGAGACTCCGCGCCTGCGTGGTGCGGCCGCCCAGTGGCCGCAGCCGCCAGTTGTCCACCACGAACCGCAGCGCACTCGCGGCCTCGAACTGCCCGTGCTGCACCTTCCCCCGCGTCACGTACGGGCTGACCAGCAGCGCCGGCACGCGTAGCCCCCGACCGGCCGGCGGCTTCACATGGTCGTACCAGCCCCCGGACCCGTCGTAGGACCACAACAGTGCCGAAGACGACCAGTACTGACTGACCATCAGCTGTGCGGTGAGCTCCCGCACGAGCCGCTGTCCGGCCGGCACGGAGCGCGCCGAGCGCTCGCCCGCACCCGATGACGCGACGAACGCCACCGAGGGCAGTGTCCCGCGGTCCAGGTCCCGGTAGTACTCGCCGAGGTCGACGATGTGCGCGCTCAGCCGCCTGCTGTCGACGAAGCGCGGGATGTCCAGGAGCGGGACGCGGACGGTCTGGGTGGTCAGGTCGTCGGGGGAGCGGTAGGTCTGCTTCGGGTCGTAGTTCTGGACGTAGAACTTCCAGCTCACGCCTGCCTCTTCGAGCCGGTCGAAGACGGTGGGTCCGGTCAGGTCCGGTGTACCGGCAACCCAGTGGGCACGGTTGGCGCGGGTGCCGTCGAGCGAGGACGCGAAGAAGTGGTCGAAGAGCTCGTAGCGGTCGGCTGCGTTCCAGTAGAAGGGCAGGTCACGGCGGTCGTAGTGGCCCATGGCCACGCGTCCGTCCCGGCCCTGCCGCTCGAAGGCGCCGACGAAGCCGTCCATGCGCCCGCCGTCGTACTGCTGCCGCACCAGACGCGGCCCGGCGCCGGGGGACAGGGGCGGCGAGCCGTGCAGCGGGTAGGGCGCCACCGTGCCCGCGCCCGGATGTGCGGGGTCGCGCGGCTGACCGATCCCCGCGGTCAGGCCGTCGGCTCCCGGGTACGTGCCGAAGTAGTGGTCGAAGGTGCGGTCACCCTGCATGAGATAGACGAAGTGCTGAACGGGCGTGTGTGGGTGGCGAGTTGATGCCGTCGCCGTCCCGCTGCCCGTGAGCAGCAGGATCAGCGCCACCAGCAGCACACTCATGACACCCTCACCCGGTAGATCACGACCACCTTCACCCCGGCCCCGTTGCGCGCCGTGAACACCGCCGTCCCGTGGTAACGCCCCACCAGTCCCTGCAACTTGGCGGTGAAGAACCGCGTACGGCGGGCCGTGTACGCGTCCCACACCAGGTACTGGAAGTCGCCGTCCCTGAGCGCCCGGTCCGGGTTCGGGACCGCCCGGTAGCTGGGGTTGCGGCGGGCCGGGTCGGGCGAGACGGAGAGCGCGGAGACCGGACAGAAGCCGTAGTACTGCACCACGTTGGCCATGGACGGACCGATGGCCAGCAGACGCGAGCCCTCCGGCGCGTGCTCGCGCACCCACAGTCCCGCCTCCCGGCCTCCCGGCAGCCCGCCCGTCCCGGCCAGGAAGCGGGTGCTCGTCTGCGGCTGGATCCGCATCCAGCACGGCACCGCCAGCGAGGCCACGACCAGCCAGACGGCGGCGGCCGCCGCGAAGCGCTGGATCCGCACCACTCGCGGGAACGAGGTGAGCGTCCTGCCCGCCAGCACCGCGAACACCGGTGCCACGGGCAGCAGATACTGGAAGCCCTTCACCGGCCACACCGTGAAGAACAGTGCGGGCACCACGACCCAGCAGACCAGCAGCCGCTCCCGCCACGTGTTCTCGCGCCGCAGCAGGACCAGCCCCGCCAGGGCCGCCACGACCACCAACGGGCCGAGCGCCCAGGGCACTTCACGGCCGTAGAAGGAATAGGGGTGATTGGCGCGGCGGAACATCTGCCACAGCAGATAGTTGCCGCCCGCCCGCGCATGCCCGGCCAGCAGCTGTGACAGCGGATGGGCCACCGCCACCACCCCGATCACGCCCAGCGCGGGCAGCAGATGCCGCCAGCGGGTGCGCACGGCCGGGGTCAGCGCGAAGAACGCGTACAGCGAACCCAGGAAGACGACCGACGTCTCCTTCGCCAGCACCGTGAACCCGAGCATCCCGCCGGCCGCCAGCAGCCAGCGCGGGGACGGCGATTCTGCGTAGCGCACCACGCAGTACAGGGCGCCGGTCGCGCACAGCGTCATCGGCGCGTCCAGCAGCACCTGGCGGCTGACCACCACGTGGTACGGCATCACCGCCAGCAGCAGCGCCCCGACCAGCGCGGCCCGCCGCCCGTACAGCCGCCGGCCCAGCCCGTACGTCACCGCCACCGTCGCCACACCCAGCAGCGCCGGCACCGCGCGCGCCGCCCAGTCGCTCTCGTGGACGCGCAGCGCCAGCGACACCAGCGACTGGAACAGCACCGGATGCGCCCTGAACACCGGGAAGAGCGAGCCGAGGCGATCGTCCCCCGCGAGCGAGGCCGCCGTACCCGTGTACACCGCCTCGTCGCTGTTGAACCCGGCCGCGGTGAGCTGCCACAGCCGCAGGAAGGCCGCCAGCAGCAGTACGGCGGTCAGGGGCGCGGCAGCCCGCACCCCGGCGCCGGAGGGGGCCGGCGCCGGGGCGGTGCGGGATGCTCCTCTGGGGAGCACGAACCGGTCGGTCATGCGGCCGAGCCGGCTTGCAGTCCCCACCGCGGCCAGGCCTCGGCGGAGGCACTCATCGTCGGACGGTGCTCCTCGTCCGCCAGCAGCCGCGGTATCTCGTCGGCCCAGCCGAAGCAGTCCGAGGCGAGCACCCGGGTACGGACACCCGACAGGAACCCGGCGAGGATCTCCCGCTCCCGGGCACGCAGTTCGGCATGGTCGAGACCGTCGATGCGCAGCGCCGGCGCGAGATAACGGTAGGGCGGGAAGCCGTACGCGTCCTCGGTGTTGACCAGCATCCGCTCCAGCGCCACGTCGCCGTCGAGGTCGTACAGGTCGGGCACACCGCGCTCGATGACGAACAGGTCCCGGACCTCGGTGCTCGATCCCAGCCGGCAGGGCACCAGCCGGTCGACGCTGTACTTCGGCGGCGGCACCAGGATCTGCGTGACCGCGTTGATGCCCATGATCGGCAGGTTGAAGCGGGACAGCATCAGCGCGATCGAACGACCGCCCTTGGAGTGCAGCCGCGACTGCAGATTGAGCCGGCGCCACTCCTTCTTCGTCAGGTCCTCGGCCTGCACGGCCCGCAGCGTGTGCGCGCTGATGGTGAGCGGCTTCGGGAAGCACACGGCCCGCCCGCTCGCGTCCACGACCGTCATGTCGTCCGACAGGAACCGCCCGCCGTGCTCGCGCAGCAGTCGCAGTACGGTCGCGGTCTTGCCGGTGTCGGTCAGCGCCGACAGCATCACCCCGCGTCCGTCTAGCTCCACGCAGGCGGAGTGCAGCAGCATCCGCCCACGGGAGATCAGCACGAAACGCAGCAGCGCCTCGACGACGTTCGTGTAGACGACGTGCGGTGAACGGGCCAGCAGCGGGCCCACCTCCACCGTGATCGGCGGACCCAGCCGCACCCGGAAGTTCGCGCCGAAGCGGCCCAGATGCTCCTCGTAGCGCAGTGCCGCCGTGTCGCTGTGGTCCTCGGTCAGTGCCGCCCGCCCGCGGGGCCTGCGGCGCCCGACGTCCCCGACGCGCACGGCGATGTCGACGTCCGCGTCCGGGATCCACTGCGCCCGGAAGAACTCCAGCTCGGGAAGCCGTATCTGGGAGCCGATGGTGACGGTCCCGGCGACGTCGTAGCGGTAGGGCAGGTACACGGACCGCTTCCTGCTCACCGGCGCGTTCGGAGCATCGGCGTCGACGAGCATCTTCACGGGATCGCGCCGCCGGACCTTCTTCTCGCCGCCGCTGTAGATCATGCGGTCGCTGATCAGGAACCGCAGGACGAAGAGCAGGACGAGGGTGAGCGCGTTGGCCGTGAGGACACCCACACCGGCGACGACGAGCCACTGCAGCAACGGGAGCCGGGCGATCAGCAGCAGGTTGTTCATCGCGAAGAAGCGGCCGGCCCGCCCGGGCCAGCTGCCCTTGCGCTGTCCGTTCCGGTAGACGGCGGCGTCGGTGAGGAGGAAGTTCCAGGCCGTGGAGAACTGGGTCGCGAGCGCCGCCCCCACCAGGTGGTGCACCCCGAGCACGTCGAAGAACAGCCACAGGGCGGCCGTGTTGACCGCGACCCCGGACAGGCCCACCAGTCCGAACGCGACCATCCGCATCAACTGCCGCTGCCCGCCGGCCACCCCGCGGCGCAGCCGCACGACATGCCGTACGAAGGCCAGGCCCTCCCTGAAGGACGCCTTGGACCGGCCCGCCTCGCGAGGTGCGAAGGTGTACGCCACCTCGGCGACCCGGGCGGCCGGATGCCGAACCAGGATCTCCAGCAGGATCTTGAATCCGACCGGCCGCAGCCGCTCGGTGTCGATCGCGTCCCGGCGGAACGCGAACAGCCCGCTGAGCGGGTCGCTGACGGTGGCCAGCCGGCGCGGGAAGGCCGTCTTGACCAGGCGGGTCGCGGACGACGAGGTGGCCTGCCGGCCCGCGCCCGCGAGCCCGTCGGACTGGCCGGTCCCGGCGTACCGGGTGCCGACGGCGATGTCGACGCCCTCCCGCATCGCGGTCCTGGCCAGCAGTGCGGCGGCCTGCGGCGGATGCTGCAGATCCGCGTCCATGACCAGCACCCAGGCGCCGCGCGCGGCCCGGATCCCGGCCACCACGGCCCCCGACAGACCGCCGGTGCGCAGTCCGGAGGGCCGGTGCAGGGCGCGGACCGGGACAGGACAGTCCGGCGCGAGGGCGGCGATCTCCTGGACGGTCGCGTCATCACTGTCGTCCACGAAGAGGATCTCGGCCCCGAGCGGGGCGAGCGCCGGCCCGAGCCGGTCGAGCAGCAGCGGCACGCTCTCCTGCTCGTTGCGGGTGGGTACTAGGACGGTCAGCCGGGGCGTGGCAGCGTCGCCGTCGCCTCCGCCGCCGAGTTCCCGGACACCTGCCGGCACCCCGTCATGGGCAGCCGGAAGGGAATCGATCATGTGCGCCATGGAGTCCCCCCAGAACGCGTGCCGTCGGCCGAGCGGCGCGACGGACACCGACGACCGCCCGTGAACACGGGCGGAGGAATGAGCGGTGACCCTCGCGGGCGTACGGTCTCGACGCGGCGCGGGGAGGTGCGGGACGTGCCGGAGGTGCGCAGTGCAACGGCGAACGCGCACCGGGCTCCACGGTCAGGAGCGGATGCCAGAGGCTAGCAGCGGAGTTGACGCGTTCGCCGGTCGTTTGGCCTGTATCCGTGGGTAATTATCCTGCTGTTTACTTGTTCGATCGCATTGCGTCTCATACGTACACTGCGGCCCCGTCCGTCACGGTCAAACGCAGCCAGACCTACGCCTTGATTACGTGGAGGTGAAAGTCACCGCATTCTTCACAGACCCCCTGCTGAACCTGTGATTCCGCGACAAGCATGACCCGCATGTCTTACGACGGACCACCGGGTCCCTCGCCCCGAGAGGACCGGGACCATGCGGCCACCCTCATGGACGCAATGCGCGCGGCGCTCGCCCTGATCGACGACGTGGAGGCGCTCAGAGTCGAAAACCGCCAGCTCAGAGAGGCCCTGGAGGGACGCGCCCTGATCGAGCGCGCCAAGGGCATGCTCATGGCCCGCCGCGGCTGCGACGAGGCCGCCGCCTTCGAGATGCTCGTGACCCTCTCCCGCAAGCAGCGCCGCAAGGTGCGGGCGGTGGCGGCGGACTTCGCGGGCAACGACGGGATCCAGCCACTCACGTGAAAGCGCGCGAGGTGGCGTGATCCGGCCGGCGGCCGTAGTCGCGCCATCACCTCCGGTGACGTGTCCCGCTGCCCGCGACGGGCTGTCCGCAACCGGTGTCCGAGCGACGGATATGCAGGTGAAAGGCACTCCGAAACCTTGGTATTGTTGTCCATGTCGCCGCGGGGAACACCCCCGGCCAGGCGGCAGACACCTGGTCCGGGTGGCGGAATGGCAGACGCGCTAGCTTGAGGTGCTAGTGCCCTTTATCGGGCGTGGGGGTTCAAGTCCCCCCTCGGACACCACCAGTGAGACCCCTGCTCAGCAGGGGTCTTTTGCGTTTCTGGATGCGGCGGCGTCAGGACAGCGCCGCGTGGGTGTTCCGGCGGAACGCCCACTCCATGGTCGGCTCCACCGCGAAACGGAAGATCCGCCGTACGGGCGGTGTGCACAGCACGGTCACGACCGCGGCGGCCACGAGCGTGACGGTGAGCTCGCCGAGCGGCCCGTGGATCCAGGCGGGGGAGTACCAGCCCCAGAACTTCGACCCCTGGGCGACGAAGCCGTGCAGCAGGTAGCCGTACAGCGTGCCCGCGCCCAGTGCGGTGAACCACAGGCGGCGACCCGGCACCCAGGCCAGGAAGCAGGCGACCAGGACCATCGAGCAGCCGAACACGGCCAGGGTCATCACCGGCCCGTACCAGGCGGGCGCGCCCAGCTCCTGGGCGCTGTCGCGGTGGAAGAACCAGGCGCCGGTCATCCGCGGCACCGCCCAGTACGAAGCGGCGAGCGCGCAGACGACCACCGGCACGGCCAGGACGCGCACCTTCCAGCGGCGAACCAGCCGGAAGTGCTCCGGACGCAGGCACAGACCGACCACGAAGTACGGCAGGAACTGCAGCACCCGCTGCAGATCGAGGTCGTTGCCGATGGACGGGGACACAGTCGCCAGCATCGCCACGACGAGCGCCACCGGCAACGGCCGGCGCACCTTCTGCCAGAGCGGGGTCGTCAGCCGCCAGATGAACAGCGCCACCAGGAACCAGGTCAGATACAAGGGGTCCAGGATGGTGATGGGCCGGTCCGGGACACCGTCCGTCCAGCGAGTGAAAAGGGTGTACGCCGTCTCGAAGACGACATACGGAACGGCGACACCGGTCACCAGTCGTCTGATCTTCGCCGGGCTCGCGTCGAAACCACGGGAGAAGTAGCCGGAGATCACGATGAAGGCCGGCATGTGGAAGGCGTAGACGAGGTTGTAGAACGTGGTGACGGTCCGGCTGCCGTCCCGCAGCGGCTCCCACGCGTGGCCCATCGCCACCAGCACGATCGCCAGATACTTCGCGTTGTCGAAGTAGGCGTCGCGCTGCTTCACCCGCCCTTGCTGCACACCGCGTGGGGAACCTGCGCTCTCTGATGCGTGTCTTACCTGAGTTACGGCTGTGGCCTGGGGGTGGGACATCCCACGCGCCTCACCGGTTCTGCGCGAGGTAAACCACCCGGGGAGGTGAGCCAGGGCACCGCAGCTCAGGCAGACGCCCGATCAGAGGTCGAACTCGTGCGGCGGCAGGTCGAGGGTGAAGCAGGCCTCCCGCACCACGGCCTGCTCCGTCTTGTCGAAGTCGCCGTCGGCCCCGCCGATGACGATGCCGATCTGGACGACGGCACGGGCCTCGGCGGGCTTCTTCTTCGCCTTGGCGATCTCCTGCAGCACGCTGACCTTGCCGAAGGCGAAGTCCGTCGTCAGCTTGTTCAGGTTCTCCTCGAAGCGGCGGCGCAGATCGTCGGCGGGGAAGTTCTGGAGGACCTCGTTGGTGGCGATCAACTGGGCCACGCGCTGCCGCTCGGCCGGGTCGATGGTGCCGTCGGCGGCGGCGACCAGGGCGCACATCGCCATGCTGGCGTCGCGGAACGCCCCGCTCTTCAGGTCGTTCTTCTTCGCCACGAGCTGGGTCTGCATCGTCGACGCGGATTCCTTGATGCGGTCCCACAGGGCCATGAGAACTCCATGTGTTCGGTGTCGTCAGAGATCTACAGCACCGTGGAAACTCATGACCCGGAGGATAAGTTCCGCGCGTTCCGTGAGAGTTCACCTGCCGCGCGCCGCCGGAAAATCCGGTGCCCCGCCCCCTCCGCGTTCCCTACACTCGCCACGCACCGTGCGTCGCCGTGACGCGCGGGACGAGCGAGGAGGACGGCTGTGCGCTACCGCACCGATGTCGTCGTCCCCTGCTCGCAGTTCGAGGTGATCCTCGTGTCCTCGTCCGTCCGGTGCCCGCTGCGCGGCCGGTACCGGATGCCCGTGACGAACGTCTGACGCGGCCTGCCGTTTTCACCGGCGCCCGTGGTCGGGCCCGTTCGCCCGGGAATCGCGCTGCCCTGTTCCGATCATCACCGATGATCAGTGATCACCAGAAAGGCCAACGGGCCGTGCGCACCAACCTCAGCACTCTCGCCGTCGTCCGCAACCTCGGCATCCTCGCCCATGTCGACGCGGGCAAGACCACCGTCACCGAGCGGATCCTGTACGCCACCGGGACCACGCACCGGCGCGGTGAGGTCCACGACGGCACCACGATCACCGACTTCGATCCGCAGGAGCGCGATCGCGGGATCACCATCTTCGCCGCGGCGGTCAGCTGCGCCTGGGACGGCCACCGGATCAATCTCATCGACACCCCCGGACATGTGGACTTCGCGGACGAGGTGGAGCGCTCGCTGCGGGTGCTCGACGGGGCGGTCGCGGTGTTCGACGCCGTCGCCGGGGTCGAGCCGCAGAGCGAGTCCGTGTGGCGGCAGGCCGACCGGCACGGCGTGCCGCGGATCGCGTTCGTCAACAAACTGGACCGCGCGGGCGCCGACCTCGACGCGGCCGTCGCGTCGATCCGCGAACGGCTGCATCCGGCGCCGCTGGTCGTGCAGTTGCCGATCGGCGCGGAGGACGGGTTCCGCGGACTCGTCGATCTCGTCCGTGTGCGGGCGCTGGTCTGGGCCGACAGCGCCGATGCGGCCGTGGAGAGTGCGGTGCCGGAGGAACTGCGGGCCGAGGCGGCGCGGCGTCGGCGGCTGCTGGAGGAGACGGTGGCCGAGCTGCACGCCGGTGCGCTGGAGGAGTTCTGTCTGGACGGGGCCCTCACGCCGGAGACCCTCGCCGCCGCCCTGCGCGACCTGACCCGCAGCGGCGAGGGCGTCGTCGTCCTGTGCGGCTCGGCGTACCGCAACCGCGGCATCGAACCGCTGCTCGACGCCGTGGTCTCGTATCTGCCCTCGCCGCTCGACGTGCCCGCCGTACGAGGGACGTTCGACGGTACGGAGCAGGAGCGGGCTGCGGATCCCTCGGCGCCGTTCGCGGCGCTGGCCTTCAAGGTGAACGCCACCCCGACGGGGCGGCTGACGTACGTACGCGTGTATTCGGGAACGATCGAGAAGGGAGACGCCGTGTGGGACGCGAGCGCGCGCCGCACCGAGCGCATCGGGCGGATCCTGCGGGTGCAGGCCGACCGGCACGCGCACGTGGACCGGGCGGTCGCCGGGGACATCGTCGCCGTGGTCGGGCTGAAGTCCGCCCGCGCGGGCTCGACCCTGTGCGCCCCCGGCGCGCCGATCGTGCTCGAACCGCCGGGTGTCGCCGAGCCGGTGGTCTCCGTGGCCGTCGAGGCCCGCAGCTCCGCCGACGCCGACAAGCTGGCCTCGGCGCTCGCGCGGCTGGCCGAGGAGGACCCCTCGCTGGTCGTGCGGACGGACCCCGAGACCGGCCAGACGGTGCTGTCCGGGTTGGGTGAACTGCACCTGGAGGTCGCGGCGGAGAAGCTCCGGAGCGCCCACGGGGTGGAGGTCAACATCGGCCGCCCGAGGGTGAGTTACCGCGAGACGGTCGGCCGCGGGGTGTCCGGGCTGGTCTTCCGGCACGTCAAGCAGGACGGCGGAGCAGGCCAGTTCGCGCACGTGGTCCTCGATGTCGAGCCCTCGCAGGCCGGGTTCGAGTTCCGCTCGGCCGTCGTCGGCGGGCGGGTGCCGCAGGAGTACGTCCGTGCGGTCGAGGCCGGGTGCCGGGACGCCCTCGCCGAGGGACCGCTCGGCGGTCACCCGGTGACCGGTCTGCGGGTGACCCTCACCGACGGGGCGACCCATGTGAAGGACTCCTCGGAGACGGCCTTCCGCACGGCGGGCAGGCTCGGTCTCCGGGAAGCCCTGCGGGCCTGCGCGATGGTCCTGCTGGAACCGGTCGTCGAGGTGACGGTCACCGTCCCCGAGGACGCCGTCGGCGGGGTCCTCGGCGACCTCGCCGCCCGCCGCGGCCGGGTCTCGGGCTCGGCCACGCGCGGCGGCGCGGCGATCGTCACGGCCACCGTGCCGCTGGCCGAACTCTTCGGCTACGCAACCCGCTTGCGCAGCCGCACACAGGGCCGCGGAACCTTCACGGCCCGCCCGACGGGCTATGCGCCGGCGCCGGCGGTGACACCGGTCCGGTGAACGAGAAGGCGGCCCCCGCCGTACACGGGCGGGGGCCGCCCCGCCCGTCGGCGCGCGCCGCAAACGGGGCGGCGGCGGACCGCGCAGCCCGGCGCTGCGGGGCGCCGCCTGTGCCCCCCCGTGCTGTCCCGAGCGGCACGACTGCCCGCAGGCTCACGCGGGTTTGCGGGCCGCCATCGTTTGCGTCGGTGTCGAGCCCGTAGGGCTGTCGTCGTGCCGCAAGCGGGGCGGTGGCGGGCCGGGCGATCCGGCGCTGCGGGGGCCCGCCTGTGCCCCCCCGTGCTGTCCCGAGCGGCACGAGTGCCCGCAGGCTCACGCGGGTTTGCGGGCCGCCATCGTTTGCGTCGGTGTCGAGCCCGTAGGGCTGTCGTTGTGCCGCAAGCGGGGCGGTGGCGGGCCGGGCGATCCGGCGCTGCGGGGGCCCGCCTGTGCCCCCCCCCCGTGCTGCCCCGAGCGGCATGAGTGCTCGCAGGCTCACGCGGGTTTGCGGGCCGTCACCGTTTGCGTCGGTGCCGAGCCCGTGCGGCTGTCGTTGTGCCGCAAGCGGGGCGGCGGCGGGCCGGGCGATCCGGCGCTGCCGGGGCCCGCCTGCGCCCACCCGTGCCGCCCCGAGCGGCACGACCGCCCGCAGGGTCACGCAGCTCACGCAGGGGCACCGTCCCTGGGCTGCGTGCTGGGCGCCGTCCGGTGATCCACGCGGGCCTGCTCCCGAACACTGGTGCGGCCGCCCCCGTTCACGGATACGACACCACCGTGGACGGCACCGTCGACGTGCTCGACGTCGGTGTGCCCGTTTCGTTGATGACGTGCTCGTACTGGCCGTTTCCGCCCAGGGAGACCACCAGCAGGTCGTGGAAGCGCACGCCGGGGCGGTTCGGGGCGGCGAAGCCGTGGTGCTGCACGATCGTCGGGTCGACGTTGTAGTAGCAGTAGCTGCCCAGGCCCCAGCCCTCGTGCGCGGTGACGCCGTCGCCGACCTTGTAGGCCGCGTAGCCCTTCACCGGGCCGTTCTGGATCGCGGCCTGGTTCGGGGCGTCGTAGGCCTTCTCGTTCTGGAAGAAGATCGTGCGGCCCCGCTGGCCGTACCACTGCACGTCGTACTTGTTGAAGTGCTCGACGAACAGGCCGGTGCACAGCACGTCGTCGCCGTTCACGACGATTCCGTAGTCGGCGCGGTTGGTCTCCCAGCCGACCCCGGCGCCGTGGTCGGCGCGCCACACCCAGGTGTGGTCGACGATGGTGTGCCTGCTGTTGATCACCATGCTGGTGGTGGCCTTGCCGGCGCCCGCGCCGCCGATGCGGACGAACACGTCCTGCACGGTGGTCGGGTTGGCGGAGTGGTCCCGCCAGGCGCCGCGCGGGCCGACCTCCAGCAGCGTGGGGGAGTTGACCGGTCCGGCGTCGATCAGGAAGCCCGCGAGGCGCACACCGTCCACGTCGGCGACGCGCAACGCGGTAACTCCGTTGTCCGGTACGAGAGTTGCGTAACCCAGTCCCAGCACGACCGTGTTGGCGCGGTTCACCTGGATCGGCTGGTCGAGGTGGTAGATCCCCGGTGTGAGCAGCAGGTGAAGGCCCTGCGTCAGCGCCTGGTTGAGGGTGGCCGCGGAGACGCCGGGCCGGGCGACGTAGAACTGTGAGAGGGGGAGCGAGGTGCCTCGCGGGGTGCCGTTGCCCCAGGTGACACCGCGGGCGTCGGTCCGCTTCTCCGGCAGGAACACCTGGAGGCCGGAGCCGCCGCTGACGTACAGGAAGGGCTTCTCGCGGGAGACCGGGGTGGTGTCCAGCGTGGTGTACGGCGGGTTCGGGAAGCTCTGGGCGGGGGCGCCCTCGACGCCCGAGAACACCATGTTCCAGACGCCGTTGAGCCAACTGCCGATCGCGCTGTCCCGGGTGTACCACTGCTGCTGCGAGTACGGCCCGACCTGGCCGTCGATACGGCTGTCGGCGATGTAGCCGCCGCTCGCCCAGCCGTAGCCCGTGGGCGAGAGGTCGAGGCCGCCGCGGACGTGCATACGGCGGAAGGGGGCCGCCTGCGCGACCGCCCAGCGGTTGGTGCCGTTCGCCGGGACCAGGGCCAGGTTCTCCGCCGAACGCCAGAAGTTCTGCGTCGCGTTGCCGTTGAACCAGCCGGCGTCGACGGTGACGTCCCCGTTGATGGTGGTGTCGTCGGGGGAGAGGCCCAGGCCCATGATCGAGGTGTAGAAGCCCAGTTGGGCGTTGAGGCCGTTGTAGGTGCCCGGCTTGAACAGCAGCGCGTAGCGGCCGGTGCCGAACTGGGCCGACTCCTGCTGCTGGAACACCTCGTCCAGTGTGGCCTGGATGCCGGGGGTGGACGGGTCGAAGACCAGAACGTTCGGGCCGAGGTCGCCGCCGCCGGGGAGGAGCTTCGGCTTCCGGGGCGAGGACGGGGCGGCGGACGCGCGGGCGGACAGACCGAGCACCGCGGGGGCGGATGCGGCGGCGGCGCCGAGGACGGTTCTGCGGCCCACGGATGGCAGGCCGGAGTCAGGCAGGGGCATGGGGCGGCTCTCCTGTTCAGGAAGTGAACGAGGTGGGGTTTGGGAGCGCTCTCTCGCCGGTGAATGCTTCAACTGCCCGAACGGGCGCGTCAAGGGGTGCGACCGGAGTTCCACAAGGGTTGCCGTACCCCTTGACTCGGTCATCCCTTGAGGTTTAACTCACGTCCTAAATTAAGTCATGAGTGCAATCCCCGAAGGGACACCGGGAGCCATGCGCAGCATCCGAGCCGCGGCCGTAGGCGCCGTCACCATGTCACTCGCCCTTGCCGCCTCGGCCTGCGGAGGCGGTTCGTCGACGGGCGGCGGGTCCAACGACTCGCCGAAGACGCTCACCTACTGGGCCTCCAACCAGGGCGCGAGCATCGCCGTGGACAAGAAGGTCCTGCAGCCCGAGCTCGACAAGTTCGAGAAGCAGACGGGCATCAAGGTGAAGCTGGAGGTCGTCCCCTGGTCGGACCTGCTGAACCGGATCCTCACCGCGACCACCTCCGGCCAGGGCCCCGACGTCCTCAACATCGGCAACACCTGGAGCGCCTCCCTGCAGGCCACCGGTGCCCTGCTGCCCTGGGACGCCAAGAACTTCGCGAAGATCGGCGGCAAGGACCGCTTCGTCGACTCGGCACTCGGCTCGACCGGCGCGCAGGGCAAGGACCCGGCGGCCGTACCGCTCTACTCGATGGCCTACGCCCTCTACTACAACAAGCAGATCTTCGCCGACGCGGGCATCTCCAAGCCCCCGGCCACCTGGGACGAACTGGTCGCCGACGGCAAGAAGATCAAGGCGAAGGGCAAGTCACCGCTCGGCGCCGAGGGAGCCAACCTCGCGGAGAACATCCACCACGTCTTCGTCTTCGCCAAGCAGCACGGCGCCGACTTCTTCACCGCCGACGGCAAACCCGACTTCACCAGCGACGGCGTGGTCACCGCGGTCAAGCAGTACGTCGACCTGATGGCCAAGGACAAGGTCATCCCGACCGGCGACGCCGAGTACGCGCAGAACCAGTCCGTCAGCGACTTCGCCAAGGGCAAGCAGGCCATGCTGCTGTGGCAGTCCGCCGCGGCCAACCTCAAGTCCCAGGGGATGGGTGAGAGTTCGTACGGCATCGCGCCCGTGCCCGTGCAGTCCGGCACCCCCGGCACCGGCACCCAGGTCAACTCGATGGTCGCGGGCATCAACCTGGCCGTCTTCAAGAACACCGACAACCTCGACGGCGCCACGAAGTTCGTGAAGTTCATGACCAGCGACGCCGAGCAGAAGATCCTCAACACGGCGTACAGCTCGATCCCGCCCGTGAAGGCCGCCCAGTCGGATGCCGCGTTCAACAGCGCGTCCAACTCCGTGCTGAAGCAGACCCTCGCGACGAGCGCCGCCGCGCTGCCGCAGGTGGCCGACGAGTCGCAGTTCGAGACGGCGGTCGGTACGGCGGTCAAGGAGCTGTTCGCGGAGGCGGCGGCCGGGCGCGCGGTGACCGCCGGCTCGGTGAAGGCGGCGCTCGAAAAGGCCCAGCAGCAGATGCCGGCGAAGTGAGCCCGATGACGACCACCGCCCTCAAGGAGCCTTCGGTGAGCGGGAGTTCCGCCGGGGTTGCGGCACGCGAACAGCGTGGCCGCCGCCCCGGCCGGATCCGCCGTACCGGCCTCCCGTACCTGCTCCTGCTGCCCGCGCTGATCCTCGAACTCCTCGTCCACCTCGTGCCGATGGTCATCGGCATCGTGATGAGCTTCAAGGAACTCACGCAGTTCTACATCCGCGACTGGGGCACCGCGCCCTGGTCCGGCCTCGGCAACTACAGGGTGTCGGTGGACTTCGACGCCCCGGTCGGCGAGGCACTGCTGCACTCCTTCTTCGTCACGGTCGGTTTCACCCTGCTCTCGGTCGGCCTGTGCTGGCTGACCGGCACGGCGGCCGCGGTCTTCATGCAGGACACCTTCCGCGGCCGCGGTCTGCTGCGGGCGCTGTTCCTGGTGCCGTACGCCCTGCCCGTGTACGCGGCCGTGATCACCTGGGTGTTCATGTTCCAGCACGACAACGGCCTGGTGAACCACGTCCTGCACGACCAGCTGCACCTGACCGACAAGCCGTCCTTCTGGCTGATCGGCGACAACAGCTTCTACGCGCTGCTCACCGTGTCGGTGTGGAAGGGCTGGCCGTTCGCCTTCCTGATCGTCATGGCCGGCCTGCAGAACATCCCGCGTGAGCTGTACGAGGCGGCCGCACTGGACGGTGCCGGCATGTGGCAGCAGCTCCGCCGCATCACGCTGCCGTCCCTGCGGCCCGTGAACCAGGTCCTGGTCCTGGTCCTCTTCCTGTGGACCTTCAACGACTTCAACACGCCGTACGTCCTGTTCGGGAAGGCCGCGCCCGAGGCGGCGGACCTCATCTCGGTCCATATCTACCAGGCGTCCTTCGTCACCTGGAACTTCGGCACCGGCTCCGCGATGTCCGTACTGCTGCTGCTCTTCCTGCTGATGGTGACCGGCGTCTATCTGGCGCTCACCGCACGCGGACGGAGGACGGCCGATGTCTGAGACCCAGAGGCTCAGGTCCCCGATGGCCCCGCCGAGTTCCTTCCTCTGGTCCCGGCGGATCTTCCTCACTCTGCTCACCGGCTTCGTCCTGGTGCCGGTGTACGTCATGGTCTCCAGCTCCCTGAAGCCCCTCGCCGACGTCACGGGCAAGTTCCGCTGGCTGCCCAGCGGTCTGACGATCCGCCCGTACATCGACATCTGGTCCACGGTCCCGCTGGCGCGCTACTTCGTGAACTCGCTGGTCGTGGCGGGTACGGCGACCGTCTGCTCGGTGGTGATCGCGGTGTTCGCCGCCTACGCCGTCAGCCGCTACGACTTCCGCGGCAAACGCGTCTTCACGGTCACCGTCCTGTCCACGCAGATGTTCCCGGGCATCCTCTTCCTGCTCCCGCTGTTCCTCCTCTACGTCAACATCGGCAACGCCACCGGCATCGCCCTCTTCGGCTCCCGCGGCGGCCTGATCCTCACGTACCTCACCTTCTCCCTCCCGTTCTCGATCTGGATGCTGATCGGGTACTTCGACTCGGTGCCGCGCGACCTGGACGAGGCGGCGCTGGTGGACGGCTGCGGACCGCTGGGCGCGCTGCTGCGGATCGTCGTACCGGCCGCGATCCCCGGCATCGTCGCCGTCGCCGTCTACGCCTTCATGACCGCATGGGGAGAGGTCCTCTTCGCCTCCGTCATGACCAACGACACCACCCGCACGCTCGCCGTCGGCCTCCAGGGCTACTCCACCCTCAACGACGTCTACTGGAACCAGATCATGGCCGCCTCGCTGGTCGTCAGCGTGCCCGTGGTGGCCGGGTTCCTGCTGCTGCAGCGCTATCTCGTCGCCGGGCTGACGGCGGGAGCCGTCAAGTGAGCCGTCGGGATACCAACTCCACCGATTCCGAAGGGACTTCCGTGTCCGACCGCATCGACCTCGCCGCCTTCCCGCCCGACTTCCTGTGGGGCACGGCCACAGCGGCCTACCAGATCGAGGGCGCCGTCGCGGAGGACGGCCGCTCCCCGTCGATCTGGGACACCTTCTCCCACACGCCCGGCAAGGTCGCGGGCAACGACAACGGCGACGTCGCGTGCGACCACTACCACCGCTGGCGCGAGGACATCGGCCTGATGCGCCGACTGGGCACGAACGCCTACCGGTTGTCGATCGCGTGGCCGAGGGTGATGCCGGGCGGGGACGGACCGGTGAACCCCAAGGGCCTCGCCTTCTACGACAGGTTGATCGACGGCCTGCTGGCGGCGGGCATCACGCCGTTCGTCACCCTCTACCACTGGGACCTGCCGCAGACCCTCCAGGACCGCGGCGGCTGGCCCGAGCGGGACACCGCACTGGCCTTCGCCGAGTACGCCTCGGTCGTCGCCGCACGTCTCGGCGACCGCGTGTCGCAGTGGGCCACGCTCAACGAACCCCTGTGCTCGGCCTGGATCGGCCACCTGGAAGGCAGGATGGCCCCCGGCCTGACCGACCTGACAGCCGCCGTCCGCGCCTCCTACCACCTGCTCCTGGGCCACGGTCTCGCCGTCGGGGCGATCCGGGCCGCGGCCCCGTCCGCGCAGGTCGGCCTCGTCACCAACCTCTCCACGGTGCACGCCGCCAGCGACCGCGAGGAGGACGTGCGGGCCGCCCGCAGGCAGGACGGCCACGTCAACCGCTGGTGGCTGGACCCGGTGTACGGCCGCGGCTTCCCGGCCGACATGCGCGAGGTGTACGGCGTCGAACTCCCCGAGCGGGACGGCGACTCGGCGACGATCGCCGCGCCGCTCGACTGGCACGGCCTGAACTACTACATGCCGGCGACCGTCGCCGACGACCCCTCGGCCCCGGCGCCCCACGTGCGATCGGTCCGCCGCCTCGGCGTCCCGCGCACCGGCATGGACTGGGAGATCGACGCGAACGGCATCGAGACGCTCCTGCTCCGGCTCACCGAGGAGTACGGCGCCCGGCGCCTGTACGTCACGGAGAACGGCTCCGCCTACCCGGACGTCGTACGCCCGGACGGGACCGTCGACGACCCCGAGCGCCAGGACTACCTGGAACGCCACCTCGCGGCCTGCGCATCCGCGGTCCGCAAGGGCGCCCCGCTGGCCGGTTACTTCGCCTGGTCGCTGCTCGACAACTTCGAGTGGGCGTACGGCTATGACAAGCGGTTCGGGCTGGTGCATGTGGACTACCGGACGCAGGTGCGGACGATCAAGGGGAGCGGGCACCGCTACGCCGAAATCGTCCGCGCCCACCAGGGCCGTAACCGCAGGGCGGCCTGAGACGGGACCCCTGTGTCGGACCGGGCGCGGGAGCCGGGTCCGGCACAGGCGCGGTTGCCCGGTCATGGGCATTTTGCCGAGTCATGTACGCACGGGCAGCTGTCGCGGGCGCGCCGACGTGGCACGATAATGTGATAAGGATCACCTTGTGAGGTGGTGTGCGTCATGGCCACATCGGAAAAGGCGCCCAGCGCGGGAACCAAACCCGGACTGAAGCGCGAGATCGGCTTCATCGGCCTCATCTGGGCCTCGGAGGGATCGATCATCGGATCCGGGTGGCTGTTCGGCGCTCAGGGCGCCCTGGCCGCGGCCGGGCCGGCGGCGATCATCTCCTGGGCCATCGGCGGCGTGGCGATTCTCATCCTGGCCCTGGTGCACGCCGAGCTCGGCGGAATGTATCCGGTGTCCGGCGGGACCGCCCGCTTCCCGCACTACGCCTATGGCGGCGCCGCCGGCGCCTCCTTCGGCTGGTTCTCCTGGCTGCAGGCCGCCACGGTGGCTCCCATCGAAGTGCTGGCCATGATCACGTACGGCCAGCACTACTCCTGGGCGCACGGCTGGGAGAAGATCAAGGGCGGGGAGCACGTCCTGACCGGGTCCGGCATCGCCGTCGCGGTCGGACTGATGGCGGTCATCACGGCGATCAACTTCCTCAGCATCCGGTTGCTGGCCCGCACCAACAGCGCGGCGACCTGGTGGAAGGTCGGCGTCCCCCTGCTGACGATCTTCGTCTTCGCCATCGCCACGTTCCACACGGGCAACTTCACCGCGGCCGACGGATTCAACCCCTACGGCGCCAAAGGCATCCTGTCCGCCGTCTCGACCAGCGGCATCATCTTCGCCCTGCTGGGCTTCGAGCAGGCCGACCAGCTGGCCGGTGAGAGCGCCCATCCCAAGCGGGACATCCCGCGGGCGGTGATCGGCTCGATCATCCTCGGCATCATCATCTACATCCTCCTGCAGGTCGTCTTCCTGGCCGCACTCCCCGCGAACCAGATCGGCCACACCTGGGCCGACTCCGCGTTCAACGCCCTGAGCGGACCGTTCGCCCAGGTCGCCACGCTCATCAGCCTCGGCTGGCTGGCCACGATCCTCTATCTCGACGCGGTGGTCTCCCCCGCCGGCACCGGCCTGATCTACATCACCGGCTCCTCCCGGGTCTCGTACGGCCTGAGCCGCAACGGCTACGTGCCGTCCGCGTTCGAGAAGACCAACGAGCGCGGTGTCCCCTGGGTCGGTCTGATCACCGCCTTCGTGATCGGCTGCATCTGCTTCCTGCCCTTCCCGAGCTGGCGCTCCCTGGTCGGACTGATCACCAGCGCGAGCGTGCTGATGTACGCGGGCGCACCGCTGTCCTTCGGGGTGTTCCGCAACCGCCTGCCCGACGCCCACCGCCCCTACCGGCTGCCCGGCGGCAGCTGGATGTCGCCGCTCGCCTTCATCGTCGCCAACCTGCTGATCCTCTGGTCGGGCTGGACGACCGACTGGAAGCTCGGCGTCGCCATCCTCATCGGCTACGTCATCCTGGTCGCCAACCGCGTGTTCAAGATGAACCCGATCACCCCGCAGCTGGACCTGCGGGCCGCGCAGTGGCTGCCCGCCTATCTGATCGGCATGGGCCTGATCGTCTACCTGAGCGACTTCGGACCCCTGAAGCACCCGTGGTTCCCGCTGTGGTGGGACATGCTGGTCACCGCCGGCTTCAGCCTCGTCATCTACTACTGGGCCATGGCGGTCGCCCTGCCGGCCGAGAAGATCCAGTACATGATCGACCAGGTCGTCGTCCCCGAGGAGGAAGAGGTCCTCTGACCGGGGCCTTCGGCCGAGTCGGCCGACAGGGCATCGAGCGCGTCAGCAGTCCCGGAACTCCGGTGACTGGTTCAGCACCTGCGACCGCACCGAGGTGAACCGCCCGTACGTCTCGCCGTGCCGTGCCCCCGGCCGGAACGCCGCCACCCGGTGGCAGTTCTGGAAGGCCAGTTCCACGCCGAAGTGGCGTTCCAGGCTGCCGCGGATGGCGTCGCTGGCGAGGGCGCGCAGGAGCTGGCCGCGCTCCTGCTCGGAGGGCGGAGGGGTGTGGTTGTCGGTGAACTCGGCCGTGCCGCCCTTGAGTTCGCCGGCGAGGGAGGCGATCAGGGCGTAGGCGTACGGGAGGGACGTGCGGACCGTGTCCACGAAGTCCTCCTCGCGGATGTCACCGGACTCGGCTTCGGCGAGGAGCTTCGGGGAGACGTCGAGAGACATGAAAAGGGGCGTCCGTTCCAAGAGGTGGGGGAGTGCTTCACGGGGGATGGTCAGGTGAGCGCCGTCGGGCCCGGTACGAACTCCGGGTCCACCTGGCCGGCCAGGTCCAGGCCGGTCGCCTCGTCCGCCCACGCGCGGGCATTGCGCAGGTGGAACTCGACGGCGTGGCGGTGGAGAGCGGGCCAGTCCCTGGGGTGGGCGTCGACGGTCTCGCGCAGGATGTTCAGGGCGTGGCGGTTGTGCGGCTCGAGGGCGTCCAACCCGCCTTCGGCGCGGCCCTGTTCGGCCGCCCGCACCCAGGGGGAGTGGACCAGGTGGGTCAGCAGGTCGTCGCCCACCTGCTCCTTGAGGAACAGCAGGTCGTCCTCGCCCGTCACCTTGTTGCCGATCACGGCGATGCGGATCCCGAACTCGCGGGCGTGGTCGCGGTACTGGCGGTAGACGGAGACGCCCTTGCGGGTCGGTTCCGCCACCAGGAACGTGATGTCGAACCGCGTGAACAGGCCCGAGGCGAAGGCGTCCGCGCCCGCCGTCATGTCGACGACCACGTACTCGCCGGGGCCGTCGACCAGGTGGTTGAGGTAGAGCTCGACGCCGCCCAGCTTGGAGTGGTAGCAGGCCACCCCGAGGTCGCTCTCGTCGAACTCGCCCGTCACCATCAGCGGTACGTCGCCCACGCGCCGGACGTGGCGGGCGTGGAGTTCGTCGTCGCCGAGGAGGCGCAGGAGGCGGGAGCCGCGCCCGGGCGGGGTCGTCTTGATCATCGCCTCGCGGGAGGCGATGCGCGGGTTGGCGCCCCGCAGATAGTCCTTGATCTCGGGCAGGTGGGCGCCCAGGGGCGGGGCGTCCAGATGGTCTTCGTCGTGTCCCAGCGCCTCGGCCAGGTGCTGGTTGATGTCGCCGTCGATGGCGAGTACCGGCGCGCCGGAGCGGGCCAGATGACGGGTGAAGAGCGCGGAGAGGGTGGTCTTGCCGCTGCCGCCCTTGCCGACGAACGCGACCCGCATTACCGGGCCGACCTCATTTTGAAAATGAATGTCATGTGGCTAGGTTTTAGGCAGGTTCCGACGGTCTGTCAAATCGGGACACGCTGCCGGTACCCGCCCGAGGCGTGAGGGTCGTTCAGGACGCCACCGTCTCGCGTTCCGACTCCAGGTCCAGCATCTCCTCCACCTCGCCGTCCTGGACCCGCGAGGTCCGCCGCAGCCACAGGACGTCACGGCCGAAGGACCAGATCAGCGAGCCCAGGGCCAGTACGACGACCCCGAGGGTGGCCATGGGGGGCAGGTAGCCCGAGGCCGCCAGGAGGAGGCAGATGCCCTGCATGGCCGCGACCGTCTTGCGGGCCGTGCTCGGCGGCAGGGATGCGTTCAGCCACGGCCAGACGCGGGCCGCGGCGACGAAGGCGTAGCGCATGCCGCCGATGAGCAGGACCCACGGGCCGAGCTGCATGGAGACGTAGACGCTCAGCACCAGGATCAGGAACGCGTCGACCTCCATGTCGAAGCGGGCGCCCAGGGGGGTGGACGTGTTGGTGGCGCGGGCGACCTTGCCGTCGACGCCGTCCAGGATGAGGGCCACCGCCGTGAGGCCGACGAGGGCGGTGACCGGCGGGGAGCTCTCGAAGGAGTCCGCGACCAGGGCCGTCACACCCCCCACCAGGGTCGCCCGGCCGAGCGTCACGCGGTTGGCCGGGCCGAACGAGCGCGGCCGGGTGCGGTGCAGTGCCCGCGAGAGCACCGCCCACATGGCGACGGCGAAGACGAGGCCGGTCAGCCAGCCCGCCGGCCCCATGCCGATCGCCGTGCCGAGCAGGGCCAGCAACAGGATCTGAACGCCCGCTCCCACAGCGGTCTCCTGCTGGACCAGCCTTGCGTCGTAAGTGTTGTTCAGGGCCACCGCACACCCTCCGGCCGAATGACAAAGTCGATCAACGCCGCGTACTGTGCGCGGCCTGTGCACACCTCGGTACGTGAACAACTTCCCGATCGTTCAGGAGGAGGCCGGATGAACCGCATCGCACGCGCGTTCTGGCTGAGTCGTCCGGGTCTCGGCGAGATCCGGAGCGTCGACCTGCCCGAACCCGCTCAGGGCGAGGTGCTGGTGCGCTCGCTCTTCTCCGGGGTCAGCCGCGGCACGGAGACGCTCGTCTTCCGCGGCGGCGTTCCGGAGAGTCAGCACGCGGCCATGCGAGCGCCTTTCCAGGAGGGCGAGTTCCCCGCACCTGTGAAGTATGGCTACCTCAGTGTCGGCAGGGTGGAGGAGGGGCCCGAGGAGCTGGTCGGGCGCACGGTTTTCTGTCTGTATCCGCACCAGACGCGGTATGTGGTGCCGGTTTCGGCCGTTACGGTCGTGCCGGACACCATTCCTGCCGAGCGGGCCGTCCTCGCCGGGACCGTGGAGACCGCCGTGAACGCCCTGTGGGACGCCGCCCCGCTGGTCGGTGACCGGATCGCGGTGGTCGGCGGCGGCATGGTCGGCTGCTCGGTGGCCGCCCTGCTGGCCCGCTTCCCGGGCGTACGCGTGCAACTCGTCGACGCCGACCCGGCCCGCGCCAAGACCGCCGAGGCCCTGGGAGTCGACTTCGCGCTGCCCGAGGACGCGCTCGGGGAAAGGGACCTGGTGGTGCATGCCAGTGCCACCGAGCAGGGCCTCGCGCGGGCCCTGGAACTCCTGGCCGCCGAAGGCACCGTCGTCGAACTGAGCTGGTACGGCGACCGCAGGGTGAGCCTCCCGCTCGGCGAGGCCTTCCACTCCCGGCGGCTGGCGATCCGCAGCAGCCAGGTCGGTACCGTCTCCCCGGCCCGCGCCAACCGCAGCTACGCCGACCGGCTCGCCCTCGCCCTCGACCTGCTCGCCGACCCGGCACTCGACGCACTCATCACAGGGGAAAGCGCGTTCGAGGATCTGCCGGAGGTGATGCCCCGGCTGGCCAACGGCGAGATTCCCGCGCTGTGTCACCGTGTGAGGTACCCCGAAACGGTCTGACCTGAGAAAAGAGTGAGACTCGGCTGAACGGGGGGAAGCGAAGAGCCGTACTACACGGCATCCTCCGGCGGTCAACGGCCGGAGGACCAGACGCGCCGCACCTGGAGGGTCGTCCGTTGTTCAGTGTCACCGTCCGCGATCACATCATGATCGCCCACAGCTTCCGCGGCGAGGTCTTCGGACCCGCGCAGCGCCTGCACGGAGCGACGTTCCTGGTGGACGCCACGTTCCGGCGCGAGCAGCTGGACGACGACAACATCGTCGTCGACATCGGACTCGCCACCCAGGAACTCGGTGCTGTCGTCAGCGAGCTGAACTACCGCAACCTCGACAACGAGCCCGAGTTCGCAGGCGTCAACACCTCCACGGAGTTCCTGGCCAAGGTGATCGCCGACCGGCTCGCCGAGCGGATCGAGAAGGGCGCGCTGGGCGAGGGCGCCAAGGGCATCGCGGGCCTCTCGGTGACCCTGCACGAGTCGCACATCGCCTGGGCGAGTTACGAGCGTGCGCTGTGACCGACGTGACCTTGGAGAAGGCCCCGGGGGAGGCGGAGATGCCGTCGCTCAGCTATGTGCCCGTGCAGCACTCCGCCCTGAAGAACGCCGAGATCATCCCCATGTCCCTGCGCTCCGTGCACTTCGTCATGCCGGGCGGCGTCGACGACCCGGCCGCGCCGAGCGGCGGCAACGCCTATGACCGGCGCGTCAGCCTGGACCTGCCCGGCTTCGGCTGGCAGGTGCACAAGCACGCCGTGGCCGGCGAGTGGCCCCGGCCGGGGGCGGCGGCCCGTGCGGAACTCGCGCGGACACTGCGGGAGTTGCCGGACGGGACGGTCGTCCTGCTGGACGGGATCGTCGCCTGCGGGGTCCCCGAGATCGTCGTACCGGAGACGGAGCGGCTGAACCTCGCGGTCCTCGTGCATCTTCCGCTCGGCGACGAGCGGGGCCTGGAGCCCGCCGTGGCCGCCGAGTTGGACGCCAAGGAGCGTGACGTGCTGCGGGCCGTGCCCGCCGTGATCGCCACCAGCGACTGGGCGGTCCGCCGCCTCGTCGCCCACCACGGCCTCGCCCCCGAGCGGGTGCACGTCGCCGCCCCCGGTGCCGACATCGCGCCCCTCGCCTCCGGCACCGACGGCGTCTCCCGGCTGCTGTGCGTGGCGTCGGTGACCCCGCGCAAGGGGCAGCACCGGCTGGTGCAGGCGCTGGCCGCGGCGGCCGACCTGCCGTGGAGCTGTGTGTGCGTCGGAGGGCTCGGGCACGACCCCGAGTACGTCGCCCAGCTGCGGCTGCTGATCAAGGAGCACGGTCTGGAGGACCGCATCCACCTTGCCGGCCCGCAGGCCGGTGCCGAGCTCGACGCCACCTACAACGCGGCGGATCTCATGGTCCTCACCTCGTACGCGGAGACGTACGGCATGGCGGTGACGGAGGCCCTCGCGCGCGGCATCCCCGTGCTGGCCACGGATGTCGGCGGTCTCCCGGAGGCGGTCGGACGCGCCCCCGACGGCGGTGTCCCCGGCATCCTCGTGCCGCCGGAGGACCCCGCCGCCCTCGCCGCCGAACTGCGCGGCTGGTTCGGCGAGGCCGACGTACGACGCCGGCTGAAGGCCGCGGCCCGGGGCCGGCGGGCCGCCCTGGACGGATGGGCCACCACGGCCCGAAGCCTTGCCGGAGTACTGGGCCGGCTGCCGAGCGAGCCCAGGAGGGCGGCATGAACAGGACGGCACAGATCAGCGAGAAGATTCCGGCGCAGCCCGGACCGCGCAACGCCTCCGAGACGGATGACTCCGTGATACCCGGCGCGGGCCCCGCCCCGCGCCCCGGCGAGCGCGCCACCGTGCGGCTGCGGGACACGGGCGCCGAGGAACCGCCTCGCTACGCGCCCGAGTGGCTGGAGCTGCGCGAACCCGCCGACGCCGCGGGGCGGGCACACGACCTGCTCGACCCGCTGCGGATCCGGCTGGCCAATCTGCCGGGCAAGGCCGGTCTGGTCATCCACGACCTGGGCTGCGGCACCGGCTCGATGGGCCGCTGGCTCGCACCCCGCCTGGACGGTCCCCAGCACTGGGTCCTGCACGACCGCGACCCGTACCTGCTGCACTTCGCGGCCGTCGCCTCCCCGCGCTCCGCCGCCGACGGCAGCCGGGTCACGGTGGAGACACGCCGCGGCGATGTCGCCCGGCTCACCCCGGACGCCCTCGCCGGCGCCTCGCTGGTGACGGCCTCCGCGCTCCTCGACGTCCTCACCCGCGAGGAGATCGAGACCCTCGCCGCCGCCTGCACCGGGGCCGGCTGCCCCGCCCTGCTGACGCTCTCGGTGGCCGGACGCGTGGAACTCACGCCGTCCGACCCGATGGACGAGGAGCTCACCGAGGCGTTCAACGCGCACCAGCGCCGCGGCGGCCTGCTCGGCCCGGACGCGATCACGGTGGCCTGCGAGGCCTTCTCGGAGCGGGGCGCGACGGTACGGGTCAACCCCAGCCCCTGGCGCCTCGGCCCCGAGGAGGCCGCGCTGACGGCCCAGTGGCTGCGCGGCTGGGTGGGCGCGGCCGTGGAGGAACGCCCCGAGCTGAAGGCCCGTGCAGAACGGTATCTGCGGGACCGCCTGGCCGCCTGCGAGGCGGGCGAACTCCACGTCGTGGTCCACCACAGCGACCTGCTGGCACTGTCCCGGCCGACGGGCGGCGCGTCATGAGCGTGGAGACGGTGCGGGCACACGTGGTGCGAGCCGACCTGCGCGGCGCCGTGGCGGCCGGGCGCGGTGTGGATGTCGTGTCCGGGGCGCCGACCGGCGTCGGCCTGGAGACGCGGACCGAATGCGCAGTTCGCCCGGCAGCGGCGGGTGCGGACGGCGGTGCCGCCTCCGTCGCGGTCGAGGTATGGGCGGACGGCGCGCCCTGCCTCGCCGCGCGGGACGCGGCGCTGCGGACGCGGGCGGATGTACTCGCGTCCGCCCCACCCGTGGGTCCCGCCGTCTCCGAGGCCCGTATCGGCGTGATCGTCTCCGCGGCCCGGCCCGAGTCGGCCGCCGCGCGGACGCCCTGGTGGCGTGCCATGGTGTCCCGTCTCAACTCCCGTGCCGTGCGGACCCACTTCGGTACCGTCGCCGGCGCCGTCATCCTCGGGGCGCTGCTGTGGCGCCTCGGTACCGGGGTGCTGCTGGACGGGCTGCGGCGGATCGACCTGCCGACGCTGCTGGTGGCGCTGGGGATCGGAGTGGTCACCACCGTGCTCAGCGCGTGGCGTTGGGCGCTGGTGGCGCGGGGGCTGCGGATCCGGCTGCCGCTCGGGGCGGCCGTGGCCGACTACTACCGGGCACTGTTCCTGAACGCGGCCCTGCCCGGCGGTGTCCTCGGCGATGTGCACCGGGCGGTACGGCACGGGCAGAGCGCCGGTGACATGGGGCGCGGCGTGCGCTCGGTGGTCCTGGAACGGGTCTCGGGGCAGGTCGCGCTGACCGCCGTCGGCGGGGCCGTGCTGCTGACGATGCCGTCCCCCGTGCTCGCCGAGACCCGCCACTTCGCGCCGCTGGTCGGCCTCGCGGCGGTGGGCGCGCTCGCCGTCATGGTGGCGCTGCGGATGAACCGGACGCCCTCCCGCCGCGGGCGGGCGCTGCGCGCGACGCTCGCCGAGGCGCGCGAGGGGCTGCTGTCGCGCCGCAACTGGCCGGGTGTCGTCGTCTCGTCGGTGCTCGTCCTGGCCGGCCACATCGCGATGTTCGTGCTGGCCGCGCGGGTCGCCGGCTCCGGCGCCTCGGTCGCCGCGCTGCTGCCGCTCGCGGTCCTCGCGCTGATCGCGATGGGCCTGCCGCTGAACGTCGGCGGCTTCGGCCCCCGCGAGGGCGTCGCCGCCTGGGCGTTCGGAGCGGCCGGACTGGGCGCGAGCAGCGGGGTGGCCGTCTCCGTGGTGTACGGGGTGCTCAGCTTCGTGGCGGCCCTGCCCGGCCTCGCCGTCCTCGTCGCCCGCTGGTACACGGGCCTGCGGGCAGGCTCCGCGGCGGCCGCCCCGGAACCCGCCCGCGAACCCGACTACCCGCGTGCGCTGCCGGCCTCACCCGTTTCCCGGGTTTCCGTGCCGGAATCGTCCGCCGAGGTGAGGAGTGAGAAATACGCTCCGAAGGAATCCGCCAGGGCGGCGAGCAGTTCCTTCCCCTTTTCCGCGGAACCGAGCGAAGGGCGTCCGATGACGCCCGAATCGGTATAGCCGGACATCCCGAGGGTGAGCAGATGACGCCGGTCGTCCGCGACGAAATCGGAGGCCTCATAACCGGGGCGGAGCAATTCCGGGTGAGCGTGCAGAAGGATGGAGGTCTCGATTTCTCCCGCGTGCATGTCGGTCAGCAGCGAGGTGGTCACCCCCGCCCGCTGCCGCGCCGCTTCCCAGTCCTCCGCGGCAGGGAACAGTGCCATGCGCTCGCCGCGGGCGGAGGATTCCTGAACGACGTTGCCCAGTACGTAGTTTCCGCCGTGCCCGTTGACCACCACCAGGACGTCGACGCCGGAGCGGCGCAGCGACTGTGCGATGTCACATACCACCGCGTGAAGGGTCACGGAGGAGATGCTGACGGTGCCGGGCCAGGCCGCGTGCTCGTGCGAGCAGGAGATCGTCACCGGCGGAAGGAGGTGCACCGGGTACGCCTCCGCGATCTCCCGGGCCACCGCGCAGGCGACGAGCGTGTCGGTCGCCAGCGGAAGGAACGGACCGTGCTGCTCGAAGCTCCCGACCGGAAGGACGGCGACCTGCGTTGAGACACCCGCCGCCCTGGTCCGTACCTCTTCCGTAGTGTCCGCCGGCACCAGCCCGTATGCCGCCGTACGCGCGCCCGAACCACTCATTTCTTCACGGCCTTTCGTCTCTGCTTAGGAATCAGATCATGACAGATAAAATCGGCGTCCTCGGCAAGAAGTCCCCACAGCGCACGGGCGTGGAGCGGATTGTGAATGCCCCACTGCCCACGGTGTACGGGCAATTCCGGGCGGTGGGTTACATGGATCACGATCGCGGCGACGAGCAAGTGGCCCTCGTCCACGGTGACATCGGCACGGACGGCGTTCTCACCCGGCTGCATTCCGAGTGCCTGACCGGCGACGCGTTCGGCTCCCAGCACTGCGAGTGCGGCGACCAGCTCGCCTCCGCGCTGAAGGCCGTCGTCGCCGAAGGCAGCGGCATAGTCGTCTACTTGAGGGGCCACGAGGGCCGCGGCATCGGTCTGCTCGCCAAGCTGCGGGCGATGGCGCTGCAGGCGGAGGGCCTGGACACCGTCGAGGCGAACCTCGCCCTGGGGCTGCCGGTGGACGCCCGCGACTACGGCGTCGCCGCCAAGATCCTTCAGGACCTGGGCGTGAACTCGGTGCGCCTGATGTCCAACAACCCGCGCAAGCAGGAGGCGTTGGTGCGGCACGGCATCCAGGTGGCGGAGACCGTCCCGCTGCTGATCCCGCCGTGCGAGAGCAACATCACCTATCTGCGCACCAAGCGGGAGCGGCTCGACCACGTCCTGCCGCATCTGGACGCGGTGGCCCACCTGTCCTGAGCAGGATCGGACATCACCTCGCCGACCCCGCCCGTCGGCGAGGTGATCCGTCCGCGGCCCCGGGGAACGGTCAGTCCGCGACCGCCTCGTGGACCAGCCGCTTGAGGTCCGGGAAGAGCCTGAGTGACGACTTCGGCCGGACCTGCGTCATGAACTGCACGGTGAGATCGCGGCTGGGATCCACCCAGAAGGTCGTCGTCGCCACCCCGCTCCAGCCGAACGTGCCCGGGCCGGAGGGCGCCTGGGTGCGGTCGGGGTCGATGACGACGGAGACGCCGAGGCCGAAGCCCACGCCGTCGTTGCCGGGCTCGTCGTGGGCCGGGCGGCTGCCGAAGGCGCGCAGGTCGGCGCCGCCGGGCAGCTGGTTGCTGGTCATCAGGCCCACCGTCTCGGGGGACAGGAGGCGGACGCCGTCGAGCTCGCCGCGGCGGCGCAGCAGCTCCATGAAGCGGTGCACGTCGTACGCGGAGGCCACCAGCCCGCCGCTGCCGGACAGGAAGCGGGGCCGCCCGCGCAGCGGCAGCCCGGCGATCGGCTCGATGCCGCCGGCGTCGGTCTCGCCGTACAACTCGGAGAGCCTCGGGGCCTGTTCGTCGGTGACGCAGAACCCGGCGTCGGTCATGCCGAGCGGGCCGAGGACGCGCTCGGTGAGGAAGACGTCGAGCGGCTGCCCGGAGACGACCTCGATCACCCTGCCGAGCACATTGGTGGCGACCGAGTAGTTCCACTCGGTGCCCGGCTCGAACTGCAGCGGCAGGCGCGCGTACGCGTCGACGGTCCCGGCCAGGTCCGAGCCCGGCAGTACGGCCGAGTCGAGGCCCGCCTCGCGGTAGAGGGCGTCGACGGGGTGCTGGTGGTAGAAGGCGAAGGTCAGACCCGCGGTGTGGGTCAACAGGTGCCGGATCAGCGGGGGCTGGGCCGCGGGGCGGGTCCGCAGGCCGGCGCCGGATCCGCCCTCGTAGACCTGGGGGTCCTGGAAGGCCGGGAGGTGGCGGGCGACCGGGTCGTCGAGCGAGAGGCGGCCCTCCTCCACCAGTATCAGCGCGGCGACCGAGGTGACCGGTTTGGTCATGGAGTAGATCCGCCACAGGGTGTCCGCCTCGACGGGCAGTCCCGCCGCGATGTCGCGCAGGCCGTGGGTGGTGAGGTGGGCGACGCGTCCGCCGCGGGCCACGGCCACCAGGTAGCCGGGCAGGCGTCCCTCGTCGACGTAGTGGGCGAAGTGCTGGTCGAGGCGGTCCAGCGCCTTGGCGTCCAGCCCGGCCTCACCCGGGTCGACCTCTTGTCGCAGTTGTGCCATCGCTCTCCTCCGAAACGCGCTCCGCTGTGAGTGCCGCGAACGGGCCGCACATCGTCTGCGGCACCGTCGTGGCTGGTCGCCCCCACGCGGCGGAGCCGCATGATGATACGGCCCCGCGCCCCTTCAGAGGCGTGCTGAACCACAGCGGACCTTGCCTGTTCTGCCGGGTCTCATCGTCGCTCAGGAACGCCGGCGATGGCCCCCTGTTGACCATGATTGATCGTTTCGGCGGAACGTTCCGGCAGCGCGCGGCCCGCCACCGCCCCCGCCACGGCGACCACGGCGAGGACGAGCAGAGGCAGCCCGTGCCCGTGGCCGAGCCCCATCAGCGTCGTCGCGGCGGCCACGCCCAGCACCGGGCCGACGTTCATCGCGGTCTGCTGCAAGCCGCCCGCCACCCCGGCCGACCCGACGGCGGCCTGGCGTACGACGACATGGGTGGCCGCCACCATCACCGTGCCGAACCCCGCCCCCACCAGCGCGAACCCGGTGCAGAGGCCGACCGTGCCCGCGGCCCGGCCCAGCACCAGGATCCCGGCGGCCAGGACGGCCATCGCGGTCATGGTCGTACGGCGGGCCCCGGCCCGGCGCAACAGCACCGCGCACCCCGGTGCGGCGACGATCATCAGTGCCGCGAGCGGCAGGCTGAGCAGGGCCATGTGCACCGGGTCGAGGCCCAGCGTGTCCTGGAGCAGGAAGGTGGCGACGAACAGCGTGCCGTTCAGGGCGGCCGACGCGGCGACCAGAATGCCGAGCGCGGAGCTGACGGCCGGCGACCGCACGATGTCCGGCGGCACCAGCGGACTCGCGGTCCGCCGCTCATGCCGTACGAAGGCGGCGCCCGCGACCACGGCCGACACCAGCCCGAGCGCGCTCCCCGTCGTCCATCCGCCGTCCGGCAGCGCGACCAGGGTGTGGACCAGACAGGCCAGGGTCACCGCGAGCAGGACCGCGCCGGGCACGTCCAGGCGGGCCGAGGACCGCCGAGGACGCGCACCGCGCAGTGTCAGCCCGAGCAGGCCGAAGACGAGTGCCGGTACGACGTTGAGGAAGAACACCGCCCGCCAGCCCGGCCCGGCCACCAGCGCTCCGCCCAGCACGGGCCCCGCCGCGGCCGCCACCCCGATCGCGCCGGCCCGCACGGCGATCGGCATCCGCAGCCGGTCCGGCGGGAACGCGGCCCGCAGCATCCCCAGTGTGGCGGGCTGCAACAGCGCCCCGAACACACCTTGCAGGACCCGCAGACCGATCACCCAGCCGACCCCGGGTGCCAGACCGATGCCCGCCGACGTCGCCCCGAAGCCCAGCATTCCCAGGGCGAAGAGACGTTGATGCCCGTACCGGTCGCCGAGCCGCCCGGAGAACACCAACAGGCCCGCCACCGCGATGAGATACCCGGTGCTGGTCCACTGGACCTGGGAGAAGGACGCGCCCAGGTCGCGTTGCAGGGTGGGCTGCGCGACGGTGAGGACCGTGCCGTCCAGGGCGACGATCACCGCGCCGACCACGCTGCACGTCAGCGTCAGCGCGCGGTGCCCGCTCACGCGCCCTCGCCCAGGTGCGCATCCAGTGCCGATCGCAGCAGAGGCGCGAAGTCGTCGGCGCCCGTGGCGAGTTGGAGGCTGCCCCAGCCCCACAGCTGGGCGATGCCGTGCAGGTTCGCCCAGAGCGCGCCCGCGACGACCCGGGCGTCCGCATCGGGCCGGATCCGCCCGACCAGCTCCACCAGACGCCCGAACAGCGGCAGACTGGTGTCACGCAGACCCAAGTGCCCGCTCGCCAGCAGGTCATGACGGAACATCAACTCGTACATGCCGCGGCTGTCGACGGCGAACTCCAGGTAGACCCGTCCCAGGGCCGCCAGCTGCTCGCGTGGGGGTGCCGTGCCGTCGCCGGTCGCGGCCGACGCCCGCTCGGCCAGGTCGGCGAAGCCGCGGCGGGCGATGGCGGACAGCAGCTCCAGGTGGGTGGGGAAGTAGCGGCGGGGCGCGCCGTGCGAGACGCCCGCCCGGCGCGCGATCTCCCGCAGGGTCAGCGCCTGCGCACCTTCGCTTGCGACCAGATCCACGCCGACATCGACCAGCCGGTCCCGTAGCCCACTCTCCGACGTATCCATAGACACTGTCTACCAGTCGGACGTAGACAGTGTCTACCCAGGAATGGACGGTGGGGAATGCGCAGATCGGTCCCGCTGGTTGATCCCCGTATGACTCACGACACACTGCTCGAGCTGCTCTCCGACGAGCGCGGCGGCGTACTGGTCACCCTCAAGCAGGACGGCCGGCCCCAGCTGTCGAACGTCAGCCACCACTACTACCCGGACGAGGGCATCCTCCGGATCTCCGTCACCGACGACCGGGCCAAGACCCGCAATCTGCGCCGGGACGCGCGGGCCTCGTACCACGTGTCCACCCCGGACCGCCGCGCCTACACGGTCGTCGAGGGCACCGCCGAGCTCGCGCCCGTCGCGAAGGACCCGCAGGACGAGACGGTGGAGGAGCTGATCCGCCTGTACCGCGACGTCCTGGGCGAGCACCCGGACTGGGACGACTACCGTGCCGCGATGGTCCGCGACCGACGCCTGGTGGTGCGGCTGAAGGTGGAGCGGGCTTACGGCATTCCCAAGGGCGCCAACCGGGGCTGAGAGGGCACGGGCCCGTCCGGCGGATCGGGAGCCCGTGCCGGATGATGCCCTGTCGTGTTCGGCCGCTGCGGCCAGGGTTGATCACCGCGAGTGACAGGCCGAACGGCGGGGCACGGAAGACGGGGAGCGCACGGCATGGTGGATCCGGTTTCGCCGGGCGCCATCGGCGCGGTGCTCGGAGCCGTCGGATCGGGCATGGCGAACGAGGCCGGCACGTGGGCGTGGGAGTCGGCCGGCGCTCTGGTCCGCCGCATCGCCGGGGGCGAGGTGACGGCTCCCACCAACCCGGCCAACTCGACGACATGGCCCGCCTGGTGCACGAGTGGCTACAGGGGGATCCTCGACTGGCCGGGTCAATGTCGGTCCGCGCACTCCGGCCGCCCCTGAATCCGGCCGGAGCGCGCGGAGGTCCCTCATGATTACCGCAGTGCGCGCAATGCCTCAACAGGGCCTAGGTCTTGGGGCGCAGGGCGGACGACCGATGGTTCGGGGATCACGGACTGCCTAGGCTGCGAGCAAAGATGCCGCAACTCAGGAAGAGGTCATGATGCCGGTCGACGGCCGCAGCCACATCCGTATCGCCCGCCTGTCCCGGGACCTCGCCGCCGCCGAGCGGTTCTGGGCGCAGGGGCTCGGGCTGAGGGTGGTGTGGCGGGCGGAGGGCGGTTCCGAACCCGGCGAGCACGACCTGCTGATGCTCGGCTGGCCGGACGCGGGCTGGCATCTGGAGCTCGTCCATGAACCCGTTCGGCCCGTCGAGCCCCGGCCCACCGAGGAGGACCTTCTCGTCGTCTACGTCGACGGGCCGGTGCCCGAAGAGCTGGTGGGCCGGCTGGAGGAGCACGGCGGCAAGCGGGTGCCGTCTCCCAATCCGTACTGGAACCAGTGGGGCGTCACGATCGAGGACCCGGACGGCTACCGGCTGGTGCTGTGCGAGCGGGGCTGGTCGAACGCCTGATCAGGCTCCGGCCGCGGTCGCGCTGTCAGTGGTGCGCAGTACGGTCCTTGCATGGCAGCCACCTTCGATCTCACGCTCGACTGCGCGGACGCGCAGCTCCTTGCCGGGTTCTGGAAGACGGCGCTCGGCTATGTCGACGAGCCGCCGCCCGCACCCTTCACCACCCGCGAGGAGTGGCTCGCCCAGTTCGACCTGCCGGACGACGACTCGGCGGACGACGGCGCGTGGCTCTGCGATCCCGACGGCGTGGGTCCCCGGCTGTCCATCCTCGGGGTGCCCGAGCCCAAGACGGCGAAGAACCGCCTCCACATCGACGTCCGGGTGCCGGGAGACGGCAGTCCCGACGAGCGGTGGGCCCGCATACGGGCCGAGTCCGAGCGCCTCGCGCAGGCGGGCGGGAGTGTCCTGGCGGAGTTCGACGGACACCACATCGTCATGGCCGACCCGGAGGGCAACGAGTTCTGCGTGGCCGCGGCCCCCGCATGACCGACCGCGCGCCGCCCTTGCCGTGCCCCGGCCCGGGGACCTAGCCTCCGCGCGTGATCAATGGTGCACATGTGGTGATCTACACCCGCGACGCCGAGGCGGACCGGGCCTTCTTCCGGGACGTCCTCGGCTGGGCGCACGTCGACGCCGGGCACGGCTGGCTCATCTTCAGGGCGCCGCCCGCCGAGGTCGCCTTCCACCCGGCCGAGGGCGAGCCGTCGCACGAACTGATGCTGATGTGCGACGACCTCGACGCGACGACCGCCGAACTCACCGAGAAGGGCGTGGAGTTCACGCGGCCCCTGGAGGAGGCCCGCTGGGGCCGGGTGACCGGCTTCCGGCTACCGGGCGGCGGCGAGGTCGGCCTCTACGAGCCGCGGCACCCGCGAGCCTAGGGCCGCGGACAGCGTCGCGGCCGCGGTGCGAGGCACGCGGCGGGTGACCTGAGGGCGTGGCCGGACGCCGGCCTCCGGCGCCGTAGCCGCGCTGCTGCCGCGGCCCGGCGTGGACGAGACCTGCGGCCGGTGGTGGATCCCCGCCAAGCCGGAGGCACTGGCGGAGGAGGCTGCCTCCGTGGCGGCACACGGCCGGCGGGGGCGGGCCCGGTCGGGGTGGGTGGCCGGTGCGGTGGTGTTCGCGCGGGTCCGGTGGGGGTGTCTCGCCCTGGTGGGTGGGTGAGGTGGCCGTGATCGACGGCTCGGCGGGGGCGGGCAGCGCGGCGGGCCCGGTCGGGGTGGGTGGCCGGTGCGGTGGCGTTCGCGCGGGTCCGGGGGTGTCACGCCCTGGTGGGTGGGTGAGGTGGCCGTGAGCGTGGGGCGGGCATGCGGAACCCCCGGGCGCCGGAACGGTGTCCGGGGCCCGGGGGCGTGTGGGGGGTGCCGTCAGGCGGTGACCGTCTCCGGCTGTGACGCACCTTCGGCGGTCCTCTCGCCCAGGTGCTCTGTCGGGGTCTTGTGGGTCTCTCGGGCCGAGAGGCCGGTGATGACCGGCGGGACGCAGAGGGCCGCGGTGAACAGGGCGACCGAGGACCAGTCGTTGCCGTCGGGGCCCGCGATCTGCGCGGCGAACGTGACCGCGAAGCCGGCCACGGCGAAGCCGATCTGGGTGCCGATCGCCATGCCGGACAGGCGCACCCGGGTGGAGAACATCTCGCCGTAGAAGGAGGGCCATACGCCGTTCGCGGCGCTGTAGACGATGCCGAAGGCGACGATGCCCAGGACCAGGGTCAGCGGGTAGCTGCCCGTGGAGATCGCCCACAGATAGCCGAACATGGCGAGCGCGCTGCCCGCCGCGCCGATCAGGTACACGGGACGACGGCCGATGCGGTCCGAGAGGGAGGCCCACAGGGGGATCGCGGCGAGGGCGACGAGATTGGCGAGGGCGCCCACCCACAGCATGGAGGAGCGGGACATGCCGACGGAGTCGCTGGTGGCGTAGGCGAGGGCCCAGACCGTGAAGATCGTCGAGACCGAGGCGATGACCGCGCCGCCGATCACCCGCAGCACGTCCATCCAGTGCTCACGCAGCAGCACCGCCAGCGGCAGCTTCACGACACCCTCGCCGGCCGCCTGCTTCGCGAAGGCCGGCGTCTCCGGGAGCTTGCGGCGGATGACGTAGCCGACCACGGCGACCACGACGCTCGCCCAGAACGGAACCCGCCAGCCCCACGACAGCAGCTGGTCCTCGGGGAGCGCGGCCACCGGGATGAAGACCAGGGTGGCGATGAGCTGGCCGCCCTGTGTGCCGCTGAGGGTGAAGCTGGTGAAGAAGCCGCGCCTGTGCGGTGGCGCGTGTTCCAGGGTCATCGAGTTCGCGCTGGCCTGCTCGCCCGCCGCCGAGATGCCCTGCAGAACGCGACAGGCGACCAGCAGGACCGGGGCAAGCGTGCCGACCTGGGCGCGCGTGGGCAGACAGCCGATGAGGAAGGTCGACAGGCCCATCAGGATCAGCGTGAAGACCATGATCTTCTTACGGCCGACACGGTCACCGAAGTGGCCGAGGAAGAGCGCGCCGATCGGGCGTGCCGCGTACGCGACACCGAACGTGGCCAGGGACAGCAGGGTGGCGGTGGCCGGGTCGGACTCGTCGAAGAAGACCTTCGGGAAGATCAGCGCGGCCGCGCTGCCGTAGATGAAGAAGTCGTAGTACTCCAGGGCGCTGCCGATCCAGGCGGCGGTGGCCGCCTTTCTCGGCTGCCCGACGGCTTCGGCGGGGACGGACACGGCTTGCTCCTTCGAGGGAACTCCAACGTAAGCGGAGTGAGCGGCGGGGGAGAAGTGCCGGATCCCTGGGGTGGCGGGTCGGCCGCGCCGGGTGCTACCCGGCTAATTAACCCACTGGATAGTTAGTAGCGGTTGGCTACGGATGTTGCGCCCACGTTTCCCGGGTGTCAAGGGGGTGTGCCGAAGGATCTTGCCGCTGCCGTGCGCGTGATCGGCGTGATCAGTCCGCCGCGCGGTCCGCCGTCAGGTAGGCGATCACCATGTCGCCCAGCATCGTGCGGTAGTGCTCGCGCTGGGCCGGGTCGACCAGGTCGCGGCCGAACAGGGCGCCGAACGTGTGCCGGTTGGAGACCCGGAAGAAGCAGAAGGAACTGATCATCGCGTGCAGGTCGACCGCGTCGACATCGGCCGTGAACAGGCCCGACTCCTGCCCGGCGGCCAGGATGCGGCGGATCACGTCGAGCGCGGGGGAGCCGATCCTGCCCAGCTTCTCGGAGGCGGCGATGTGCTCGGCGCCGTGGATGTTCTCGATGCTGACCAGGCGGATGAAGTCCGGGTGCTGCTCGTGGTGGTCGAAGGTCAGCTCGGCCAGGCGCCGGATGGCCGCGACCGGGTCCAGGTGCTCGACGTCCAGCTTCTGCTCGGCCTCCCGGATCACGCCGTACGCCCGCTCCAGGACGGCCGTGAACAACTGCTCCTTGCCGCCGAAGTAGTAGTAGATCATCCGCTTGGTGGTGCGGGTGCGGGCGGCGATCTCGTCGACCCGGGCGCCGTCGTAACCCGCCCGTGCGAACTCCTGTGTCGCCACGTCGAGGATCTCGGCCTGGGTGCGGGCGGCGTCGCGGATCCGTCCGTTGGGTCGTGCCGGTTCGTCGACGCTGGTCATCGGGTTCCTTCGGGAGTGCGGCCAGTGCCGCAGATTCTAGAAGGCGGGCCGGGTGGCGCCGGGCGAGGTCTTCCCAGGCAGCCGTCGGACTGATATAGCTAACGTACTAGTTCGTACATTAGTGCTCGGCTCAGGAGGCCTCGTGGCCAAGGACTCGTATCTCGTCGGACTGATCGGTTCCGGCATCGGCCCGTCGCTCAGCCCGGCGCTGCACGAGCGGGAGGCGGACCGGCAGGGCCTGCGCTATCTGTACCGGCTCATCGACATCGACACCCTCGGCGTGCCGCCGCAGGCCGTCGGCGACCTGGTGCGCGCCGCCCGGGACCTCGGCTTCGACGGGCTGAACATCACCCACCCGTGCAAGCAGCTGGTGATCGAGCACCTGGACGGGCTTGCTCCGCAGGCCGAGGCGTTGGGGGCGGTCAACACCGTCGTCTTCGAGGACGGTCGCGCGATCGGTCACAACACGGACATCACCGGGTTCGCGGCCTCGTTCGCGCGGGGGTTGCCGGACGCTTCGCTGGAGCGGGTGGTGCAGGTCGGCGCCGGTGGGGCGGGGGCAGCTGTCGCGCACGCCACGCTTACCTTGGGCGCCGAGCGCGTCACCGTCGTCGACGCGTTGACCGACCGTGCGGTGGACCTTGCCCGTGGGCTGAATCGGCACTTCGGTGTCGGCCGTGCGGCCGCTGCTGCTCCCGATCAGCTTCCGCGACTGCTCGGCTCGGCCGACGGTGTTGTGCATGCCACGCCTACCGGGATGGCCGCACACCCCGGGCTGCCTTTTGCCCCCGAGCTTCTCCATCCCGGTTTGTGGGTGGCCGAGGTTGTTTATCGGCCGTTGGAGACGGAGTTGCTGCGTACTGCCCGGGCGGTTGGCTGCGCCACTTTGGATGGGGGTGGGATGGCTGTGTTCCAGGCTGCGGATGCGTTTCGGCTGTTCACCGGGCGGGAGCCCGACAGTGGGCGCATGTTGGCTGATATTGAGGAGATGGCGGGGGCCGTCGAGAGCTCGGCGAGTTAGGCGGTATTTCGGCTGCCGGCCGTATGTGGCTGGTCGCGCCCACGCGGCGGTAGCCGCACATCGAACACAGCCCCGCGCCCCTGAAGGGGCGTTGCAGTGAGGCAAGCCGAAAGGGCACCGTCATGCGCACATCCATTGCCACCGTCTCGCTCAGTGGCTCCCTGACCGAGAAGCTCACGGCTGCCTCGCGGGCCGGGTTCGACGGCGTTGAGGTCTTTGAGAACGATCTGCTTGCCAGCCCCCTCGACCCGGAAGAGGTCCGGGCCCGCTGTGTCGATCTCGGGCTCAGTATCGACCTCTATCAGCCCATGCGGGACATCGAAGCCGTCCCCGAGGACGAGTTCGCGCGCAATCTGCGCCGAGCCCGGCACAAGTTCGAGGTCATGCGGCGGCTCGGGGCCGAGACGGTCCTCGTCTGCTCCAGCGTGAGTCCCCTGGCCGTGGACGACGACGCGCTCGCCGCCGAGCAACTGACTCGACTCGCCGACCTCGCCCAGGACTTCGGGATCCGTGTCGCCTACGAGGCACTTGCCTGGGGGCGGCACGTCAGCACGTACGACCATGCGTGGCACGTCGTCGAGACCGCGGACCATCCCGCGCTCGGTACCTGTCTCGACAGCTTTCACATTCTTTCCCGTGGGTCCGATCCCAAGGGCATCGAGGACATCCCCGGCGAGAAGATCTTCTTCCTCCAGCTCGCGGATGCTCCGTTGCTCGCGATGGACGTCCTGCAGTGGAGTCGGCACTACCGCTGCTTCCCGGGGCAGGGCGGCTTCGACGTCACCGGGCTCGTGCGGCATGTGCTGCGCACGGGGTACTCCGGGCCGCTCTCCCTCGAGGTCTTCAACGACGTCTTCCGGCAGGCCGAGGCCGGGCCGACGGCCGTGGACGCGCACCGGTCGCTCCTGGTCCTCCAGGAGGCGGTGGGGCTGGCCGAGCTGCCCGCCCCCGTGGTCCCCACGGGGGTAGCCTTTGCCGAGCTGGTCACTCCCGATGCCGAGCCGGTCAGCGAAGTGCTGGGGGCCCTGGGGTTCGCCCGGACCGCGCGGCACCGCAGCAAGCCGGTCGACCTGTGGCAGGCGGGTCAGGCCCGGGTGCTCGTCAACACCGGCCCGGCCGCCCGGCGGGACGGCACCGGGCTCGCCGCGATCGGCCTGGAGTCCCCGGACCCGGCGGGCGCCGCGCGCCGCGCCGAGGCACTGCTGGCGCCCGTGCTGCCGCGCCGGCGGGCGAGCGAGGACGCCCCGCTGGACGCCGTGGCGGCCCCGGACGGCACGGAGTTGTTCTTCTGCGCGACCGGTCGGCCCGAACTGCCCGACTGGCGCGGTGACTTCCAGGAGGTCGAGCAGGCCGGACCGGTGGTTCCGGGTGTGCGACGCATCGACCATCTCGCTCTCGTCCAGCCCTGGCACCACTTCGACGAGGCCACCCTCTTCCACCGCAGCGTGCTCGGCCTGTCCGCCCAGGAGAGCGTGGACGTGGCCGACCCGTACGGCCTGTTGCGCAGCCGTGCCGTCACCGCCGCCGATGGCAGCGTCCGTATCGCCCTGTCCGTCGGCGCCGCGCCCGCGGACGACACGGTCCACGCCCAGCACATCGCGCTGGCGACGGACGACGTGGTGGCCGCGGTACGCCGCTTCCGTGAGGCGGGCGGGCTGCTGCTGCCGATGCCGGCGAACTACTACGACGACCTGGCCGCCCGGTTCGAGTTCGCCGAGGGGGAGCTGGAGACGTATCGCGAGCTCGGGATCCTCTACGACCGGGACCGGTACGGGGAGTTCCGGCACTGCTACACGCGGACCGTGGGCCGGGTGTTCTTCGAGCTCGTCCAGCGTGACGGCGGATACCAGGGGTACGGCGCCCAGAACGCGCCCGTGCGCCTGGCGGCCCAGCATGCCGCGCGGCGGCTCACTGGCGGCTGACGGTTCTGGTCACGCCGGTGACGACCGTCGTGGCCAGGATCCAGCCGGTGATGATCAGGGCGTAGGCGAGGTACTGGTACCCGCCGTCCGGCGCGAACGCCTCCTCCTGGCCGAAGGAGATCACCGGGAGCAGCAGGTCGAGGGTGTAGAAGACCGGGTTGAAGTGCGGGGCCTCCGACGCCTTGAGTGCGTGGGGGTGGTGCAGGGCGTAGGCGGTCGAGCCGATGGCGAGGAGCGACAGAAGCCATACGGCCGCGCGCAGCGGGCGGAAGCCGTAGCCGACGGTGGCGTCCTGGACGTAGCCCCAGAGGCGTCCGTACCAGGCGCGGGTGGAGCGCAGGCGGCGCTGCTTGGCGAGCTGGACCAGGCGGGCGGCGTGGTCGTCGCCGACGCGGCGGTAGGCGGTGGCCAACTGCTCGTAGGCGTGCGGGACATAGCCCTCGGCATCGCGTTCGAGCATGGGGAGGCGGCGTTCGGCGGGTTCGTGGGGGGTGAGAGTGGTGTACACGAGGCTGCTCAGGTAGACCTCGTCGGGCACCACCTCCGGTTCCAGGAACAGGACGTCCACCTGGGCGCGGCGCAGGTTGAGCCGTCCTTGCAAGGGCGGGCCCTTGCGCAGCCAGAGTTCCCCGATGGTGCAGCTGCTCGCCTTCAGGGCCGAATCGTCCGGATGTGACAGGCGGGAGTACGACAGGTCGAAGCGGCCCGCGACGCGTGCGCCGCGCAGACCGATCCAGCCTGTTGCCTCCACGCGCCGCATCAGGAGGTCGCCTTCCACGACGAGGGTCTGGGCGTCGAGGACGGCTTTGCCGGGGTGGTGGAGCCGGGCGTCGTTGAGGTCGACCGATCCGGCGACGGCGGCACCGTCGAGGCGTATCTCGCCGTGGGTGCGCAGCCCGGTGGCGCACAGGTCGTCCTCGATGGTGACGTGGCTGAGCTTCAGGACCGGCTCGGTCTCCGGCACGGCGGCGAACTCGGCCCGTTCGAGGAACAGCACCCCGGAGATGTGCGACCCGCCCAGGTGCACGACTCCGGAGAACCGGCAGCGGGTCAGCCGGACGCTGCCGTCCACCCGGGCCCGCGCGATCATCAGGCCCGGCAGCACGGAGTCGCGCAGGTTCACGTAGGGCAGATGGGCGCCGGAGAGGTCAGGGGCGTCCGCGAAGTGGCAGTGGCTCAGATGGACGATGCTGTCGACCGTCGCGTGTCTCAGGTCCAGAATGCCGGTGACCCGCGCCCCCTTGACCTTGAGCGCGGCCACTTCCCCCGGCACTCGGGGGCCGTTGAGGAGCAGCGCCCGCAACACCGTTGCTCGTATGCTCCGTTCAGGCCCCCACTGCGCACCCTCCGCCGTGTCCTCGTCGTCGCCCCCCTCTCGGAAGTCGACCGTCGCCCCCGTCGAGAACGCCCGCCACACCTGCTGCTCGGCCGGCGTCAGATCGTTGATCTCCACAGAGCGGGACTCTAATCCCAGAGCTCCGCGTGCCGCCGGTGGGTGTCGGTCAGTCCGTTCACGAAGTACCGCTCGTAGTACTCCCGTTCCACGTGATGGGCCTGAAGCCAGATGCCCGGGACGTGGATCGCGTCCGTGTGCGCGGGGAAGCGGCGGTGCGTGCGGATGACGTACTCGCAGATGTCGCGGGCGCAGTCGATCACCCGCTCCTCGTACTCGCTCGCCTCCGCGAGATAGCGCTGGCCGTAGTCCTCTTTGTAGATGCGGGCGAAGACGTCCTTGTCGGTGTAGATGCCTCCGGTGCCGAACTTCGCGCCGATCACCGAGTCCACCGCGTCCGACATCGACTTGTGCGCGGGCGGGCAGGCGGCCGCGATCAGTGGCTCGCCGTCCGGGGAAGTGAGCCCCACCGGGTGCGAGCGCAGGGTCGCGTAGGCCGGGAGCGGTACATGCCAGCGCCACAGGTCCGCGAGCCGCCAGCGCGGGGTGACGAAGGTGAAGCCGAGCATCCTGCCGTATGCGCGCGAGAACTTCGGGTCGCCCAGGGCTATCTGCGGGTTGATCGACGCGTGGATCCAGGCGCCGAGGCCCATCGCCTCCGCCGTGAGCATGAGGTTCTGCAGCAGCAGGTCCGCCTCGATCTGGGTGCGCATCGGGCCGAGTGCGCCGAGCGGGAGTTTCAGGTCTCCGTTCAGGAAGCCGTTCCTGACCCACTTCTTCACGCCCGCGGGACGGTAGAAGTTGCGGTCGTCCACCAGCGTCGGGCGCGCGCCGTCCGGCTGGGTCAGCAGGTACATCAACGCGTTGATGTACTGGTGGGAGAGGTCGACGACCGGGAAGAACACCGTCGTCCCCGACAGGTTGGACAGGAAGCGGTTCGAGTCCAGGTAGGCCGGGAAGTCCCGCTTGTTCTGCGGTACGTCGAGCCGGTGGTCGAGGACCTTCACCTTGGACCGGGCCGCCCGCGCCGCCAACGTCTCGGCGTCGAAGGGCTCTTGGGGCGCGGGTGGCAGCTTCCGCAGGTAGTAGGTCCCCGTGTCGTTGATCATGAAGAAGTGGGTGCCCTGCGCGTTGTCGGGGCTGCCCGCGGTGCGGCCCGCCATGGTCAGGTTGGGCTTGGCCATGATGGGTTTGCCGTCGCGGGGGTCCTCGAAGGGGCGGTCCGGCATGGTGAGGCCCGTACAGCCGGTGATCGCGATCAGCACCGCCTCCTCCAGCTCCGACAAGGGCTGACGGGTGTGCGGGGAGCGGTAGCTCATCGACCCGGCCGGCACCGAGGCGCCGCGGCTGACGCGGTGGGTGCGCCGGTGCCAGACCGTGTCCAGCAGGGGCCGGCCGAACAGGTCGGCCAGCCCCGGGTGACCGTGGAACGTGCTCATTCACGGCCTCCGTGCATGTCCCCGTCGCCGGCCGCCCGCACCGTACGCCACGGCGCGAACGCACTCGCGCCGCGCGGCAGCAGCGCCGCCAGCTCCGGGCAGTGCCGCAGGATGACGGAGTTCATGCCGCCCCGCTCCACCCAGTCGATGCCCAGCGGGGTGTACACCTCGGGCCGGTAGTCGACGTTGAGGAAGCGGTCGGACTGCAGGCGCCTGCTCGCCATGAGGATGAAGATGCGGAACGCCGTGTCGCTGAAGCCGAACCCGGCCGGCGGGTTCTCCCCGAACAGGCCCACCACCGTGTCGATCTCGTCGACCGAGCGGTAGACGTCCTTGAGGCGCGCCAGGGTCTCGGCGTTCTCCGTGAGCTCCTCGAAGGAGCGGATGCGCTGCTTGTGCAGGCCCTCGCGGAAGTCGTTGTAGCGCGGCACGCCACGACGGCGGGTGCGTACGAGGTCCACCACCGACAGGTCGATGATCTCCCCGTCCCGCTCGAACTGCTGCAGTGCGCGGGGGTAGTTGTGCAGGGTGATCGCGCCCGGGTGGGCGATGCCGAAGGAGTAGAGCGTGTTCGCGAGGCCCGTCTTGCGGATCTGCGACTCGGCCGCCCCGCCCTGGATGTCCAGGAAGCCCACCGTCTCCAGGCGCTGCCCGAAGTGGTGCTCGCGCAGCTCGAAGTCGTCCGGGACCAGCGGGTGCATGCGGTAGACGGTGACGAAGTCCTCCGTCAGCGAGTACGGCGCCGTGTGGTGGTCCGGCAGGGTCTTCGGGATGCCCGTCAGCGAGTGCGCCTCGAACAGCCACAGGCCGAGCTGGTTGAGCCAGTTCTTCGGGGGCCCCTGCCAGTTGGTCTTCAGCGCGATGTCGATCGCCTCGGTGGCGAGGATCGCCGGGGTCCACTCCACCGTGTGGATCTTCGCGATCAGTGCGGAGACCACCAGCCGGGCGGTCTGGTAGATGCGCTCCTCGCTCATCGCCGGGTACTCGGCGCGCAGTGCGGCGCACACCGCGTTGTGCTCGCGGGCGAAGAGGGTGTGCATGGCGCTCAGGCCCATCCACCAGCTCTCGTTGAAGCCGGTGAGCGGGACCTGACCGTTGCCGCCGCCGGGCAGGTGGCCGTCCTCCAGGCGGAGTTCGGCGCGTCCGTCGGCCTCGCGCAGGAAGCGTGCGGTGTGCTCGTCCTCGCCGTACACCTCGGAGCCGTCCCACCAGTGGGAGGCGTTGTTGCCGAACAGGATCGGCGGACGGCCGGGCACCTCGATGCCCTCGTTCTCCGCGAACCGCATCACGTTCTCGCCGGGCCCGCCGGGCGTGTTGTGCCAGGGGCCGCTGCCGGGCGGCAGGGGCACCTCGACGCTGCGCTCGCCGGGCTTGTACCGGCGGTGGTTGACCCAGTCGTGCACCTGGAACTGGATCCAGGCGGCGGCCAGGATGTTGAGGGAGGTCGCGGGCACGAAGCTCTCGCGGTACAGCAGCTGCCGGCTGACCGTGACCGGGTTCGGGGTGTCGAAGAGGTCGGGTCGGTACTCCGGCTTCAGGTTGCGGCCGAAGGTGGCACCCACCGCCCCCGTCGTCGGGGCCGACAGATCGTTGTACGTCCCGTCGTAGGACCGCTCGCCGCGCAGCTGCTCCGGGATCGGCGCCGGCACCCGCTGGGCCTTCGGCGGTGCCTCGCGCACCTCGGTGTCCATCAGGTTGCGGCGGCGCAGCACCTTGCGCAGGAACACCAGGTTCAGCAGGCTCAGCTGCAAGGGCAGCCGGTGCCAGGGGACATACCGGTTCAGCAGCGCGAACGCCGTTTCCATCGGGCGGCCCAGGACGCGGTTGCGCAGGGGCTCCTCGGTGACGAACTTCAACCCCAGCCGGTGCGCGCTCGCCGCCTGGTAGGCGGCCTTCCGGGCGCGGTTGATGTTGCCGAGCGGACGGAACTCGTCCGTGGTGTACCAGGGGTTGAAGGTGAGGTCCTCGATCCGGCGGGCGGCCGCGCGGGCCTCGGCGGTGTTCAGGTCCTGGCTGGGAAGGGTCAGCCGGGCCACCGCGATCGCGGGCGACACCCCGTCCTTCCACTCCACCGAGGCATCCTCGACGGGGGTGCGCCGCTCGTCGACGAACCGCTGGACGCACAGGTCGTAGCTGACGTCCCCCTGCGCCAGGCGGTGCGCGAACTCCCGGTGCAGGGCGTCCGCGTCCCGGCGGTCCGCAGCGGGCGCCGGCGGGGTACCGGGCGCCGGACGGAACAGGAACCGCACGGGTCCCGCCTCACCCCACAGCACTGCGCCACGGCTCCAGAACGTCTCGTTGGCCAGGGAGTCGACGGTGTGCCGGGTGGCGGCCCGCACATTGCGGCGCATCCGGTTCGCGGTGCCGAGGCCCACCGCCAGCGGCAGCTTGACGAACAGCCCGAACGCCTTCTGCACGGGGCTCTTCGCGCCCGCCATGGCCTTCGCGAAGGCCACGAACTCCCGTGCGTTGCGGGCGTGCGAGACCGGATAGCTGGTCGCCAGCAGGTCGTGGCTCTCCTCGCCCGACACCTGCACCCGCACTGCCGCCCCGCGCAGGTCGGGCGAACCGTCGCCCTGCCGGATCCCGCTCGCGTTGGACAGCCGCACCGTCGCCGGATACTCGGCACCCGGCTGGGCGAACCCCACCCGCAGCGCGGCGGGGAGATCGTCGTGGAAGCGCAGCCGCGCGTTGTCCACGGCCACCGGCGCCTTGGCATGGAAGGTCCGGGCGATCCCGCCGCCCCCCGCCCGCCGGTTCTTGACCTGCACCTTCATCAGTTCGGCGGCCAGCTGCTCGAACACCAGCCGTTCCGCTTCGGCGCCACCGCCTTCGTACCGCTCGTACTGCGGATCTTGCTGCCCGGTCTCGGCCATCGGTCGTTTCCTCACGCGCACGGTTGCGTACGGGACAGGGCCCCGCACGCTACTGGCGGCCGCGGCGCCCTCGCAGCGATGGTTCGCGCCGATGTGCGCCGGCTTGCGCCGGATGCGAACAGTTGCGCGGCCAGTCGTGCTCGTGCACGTCAGGCGGGCGCGTAAGGGAGGGGTGACCTCCCGTGTCCGCCCCGCGGACGCCGCCCTTCCCCAGCAACCCCACCCGGCGCCCCCGCCGTGGCCGGAGAACGACTCCTTCCCGGGGCCGGTTCGGGGCCATGGTGGGGCCCACCACCCGCAGACGTCCCGGGGGAGGTCCCAGATGCGGGACACCTACGTCAAAGGGCCCGGCTATGCCGAGCTGCGCCCGTGCAAGCCCGAGACCGATCCGAGCAGCTTCCCGGTCTATCCCGACCTGGTGGAACGGCTCGTCGAGGACAAGCACCAGCCGGACCCGGACGGAGTGATCCCGCATGTGCTGGCGACCTGTGCGGCCTACTCGTACGCCGGATTCGAGCAGCACAGCGACGTGGAGACCGTCGCCATGATCATGGCGCGGCTCGGTCTGGAGGAGAACGGCTGCCGGGCCTTCGAGGAGCGCGTGGACGCCCTGTACATCGCGTCCGCCGCCTATCTGGTCCAGGACAAGGACCGCAGGGTCGCGATCCTCTGCTACCGCGGCACCCAGCCCGAGGACATCATCAGCATCCTCACCGACGCCGACGTACGGCCGGAGATGCTCTGCGTCGAACTGGAGGGCCGCAAGTACGAGGTCCACGCGGGCTTCTACCGCAACGTGCGCGCCACCCGCCATCTGATCATCGAGGCCCTGGAGCGCGCCGTGCGTGGCGAGTCCCTGAACCCGGAGGAGCAGGGCGCCCGCGGCGGCGGTCTGGAGGCCCTCTACATCACCGGGCACAGCCTCGGCGCCGCCATGGCCGCGATCATGGCGGTCACCCTGGTGCACGAGCCGCGCTACCGGCACATCGCCGAGAAGCTGAAGGGTGTCTACACCTTCGGCCAGCCCATGGTCGGTGGCCCGGACCTGGCCCGCGCCTGTGAGGAGACACCCGGCCCGCTGCACCACCACGTCCTGCGCGACCGTCTGATCCGCTACATCTTCGACCGGGACGTGGTGCCCGCCCTGCCGCCCCGGCCGGTGGGCCCGTACGCGCCGTTCGGCCGCGAGTTCCACTACCGCAGGCGCCACGGGCCCGTCGACGCCGCGCTCACCTTCGTCGCCGACTCGGCGATCGAGGGCCTGACCCTCCCGAGCGACGTCCTGCGCACGGCCGTCGACCGGGACTGGGGCGGGCTGCTGCTCCGCGTCACCGAAGGGGCACGGCGGTCGGTACGGCCCCTGCTGCGGGCCGGCGACCAGGGCTGGACGGAGGTCACCGAACCGGGCCTGCACTACCCCCAGATGGACAGCCTGGCGGGGCTCGCCGTGGTGGCGCCGCTGGCGTTCTTCGCGACCCGCCTGGCGCTGACGCGCACCATCCCGTTCAAGTACTCCTTCGACGACCACGGCCCGGGGCACTACGTGAACGCGCTTGCGCCGCCGGGGGTGTTGAGCGAGTTCGGAGACGTGCTTTAGTCGCTCCGCGGGCTTTGCGGATGTGCAGCTGCGCCGCCGGGCTGCGCTGTTCCGGCTCCGGCGCGGGACGCGATGTGCGGCTCCGCCGCGGGCCGTGACCTGTCGTCGATCGGCTGCGGTGCCGTCGTGGCTGGTCGCGCCGTTCCCCGCGCCCCTTCAGGGCCCCTTGGGGGCCCGGTTCGCCCGGGCCCCGGAGTGTCAGGGCCGGGTGTTCCACTCGGCGATCACCGGGCGGTCGTGTTCGGTCGACAGGCGGCTGACCGTGCCCGTCGCCAACTGGAAGAGCCGGCCCTCCGCGGGCGGAAGACCCAGTCGGCGGGCCGTCAGCACCCGTAGGAGATGGCCGTGGGCCACGAGGATCACGTCACCGTCGGGGAGCGCCGAGTCCACGCGGGACAGGATGCGGTCGGCACGCCGGCCGATCTGCTCGGGCGATTCGCCGGGGTGCCCGTCCGGGCCGGGCGGCACGCCGTCGGTCCACAGGTTCCAGCCGGGTTGGGTGCGGTGGATCTCGACGGTGGTGATGCCCTCGTAGGCGCCGTAGTCCCACTCGTGGAGGTCGGGTTCGACGAACGTGCCGGAGATGCCGGCGAGTTCGGCGGTGCGTATCGCACGGCCGAGGGGGCTGGTCAGTGCGAGTGCGTAGGTCCGCTGCGAGAGGAGCGGAGCGAGCGACTTGGCCTGCTCCTCGCCGTGCTGGGTGAGGGGCAGGTCGGTCCAGCTGGTGTGCTGTCCCGACACGCTCCACTCCGTCTCGCCGTGGCGGACCAGGAGAAGGTCCCCCACGACTGCGCTACTCCTTCGACTCGACGGCGTGCCCGCCGAACTGGTTGCGCAGGGCCGCGATCATCTTCATCTGCGGGGAGTCGTCCTGGCGGGAGGCGAACCGCGCGAAGAGGGAGGCCGTGATCGCGGGCAGCGGCACCGCGTTGTCGATGGCCGCCTCGACCGTCCAGCGGCCCTCGCCGGAGTCCTGCGCGAAGCCCTTCAGCTTGTCCAGGTGCTCGTCCTCGTCCAGGGCGTTGACCGCGAGGTCGAGGAGCCAGGACCGGATGACGGTGCCGTCCTGCCAGGAGCGGAACACCTCGCGGACGTCGGTCACCGAGTCGACCTTCTCCAGCAGCTCCCAGCCCTCGGCGTAGGCCTGCATCATGGCGTACTCGATGCCGTTGTGGACCATCTTGGAGAAGTGCCCGGCGCCGACCTTGCCCGCGTGGACATAGCCGTACGGGCCCTCCGGCTTGAGCGCCTCGAAGATCGGCTGGAGCCGCTCGACGTGCTCCTTGTCGCCGCCCACCATGAGCGCGTAGCCGTTCTGCAGGCCCCACACACCGCCGGAGACGCCCGCGTCGACGAAGCCGATGCCCTTGGCGCCGAGCTCCTCGGCGTGCTTCTCGTCGTCCGTCCAGCGGGAGTTGCCGCCGTCGACGACCGTGTCGCCGGGGGAGAGGAGTCCGCCGAGCTCGTCGACGACCGACTGGGTGGCGGCGCCGGCCGGGACCATCACCCAGACCACGCGCGGCGCTTCGAGCTTGTCGACCAGTTCGGCGAGGCTGGCCGCGTCGGAGAGGTCGGGGTTGCGGTCGTAGCCGACGACGGTGTGGCCGGCGAGGCGGATCCGCTCGCGCATGTTGCCGCCCATCTTGCCGAGCCCGATGAGTCCGATCTGCATGGTCAGTTCACTTCTTCCTGAGCGTTCTTGAGCTCGCGGTACGCGGCCACGAGAGCGGTGGTGGAGGGGTCGAGGCCGGGGACGTCGGCGCCTTCGGTCAGGGCGGGCTCGACGCGCTTGGCGAGGACCTTGCCGAGCTCGACGCCCCACTGGTCGAAGGAGTCGATGTTCCAGACGGCGCCCTGGACGAACACCTTGTGCTCGTAGAGGGCGATCAGCTGGCCGAGGACCGACGGCGTCAACTCGGGGGCCAGGATCGTCGTGGTGGGACGGTTGCCCTGGAAGGTGCGGTGCGGCACCTGCTCCTCGGGGACCCCCTCCGCGCGCACCTCGTCGGCGGTCTTGCCGAAGGCCAGCGCCTGGCCCTGCGCGAACAGGTTGGCCATCAACAGGTCGTGCTGGGCGGCCAGTTCGTCACCGAGCTCGGCCGCCGGACGGGCGAAGCCGATCAGGTCCGCGGGGATCAGCCGGGTGCCCTGGTGGATCAGCTGGTAGTAGGCGTGCTGCCCGTTGGTGCCGGGTGTGCCCCACACCACCGGACCGGTGTCCCAGTCCACCACATGTCCGTCGCGGTCGACCGACTTGCCGTTGGACTCCATGTCCAGCTGCTGCAGATACGCCGTGAACTTCGACAGGTAGTGGCTGTACGGCAGCACCGCATGGGACTCGGCGCCGAAGAAATTGACGTACCAGATGCCCAACAGGCCCAGGATCAGCAAGGCGTTGGCCTCCGCGGGCGCGGTCCTGAAGTGTTCGTCGACGGTGTGGAAGCCGTCGAGCAGCTCCCGGAAGCGGTCCGGGCCGATCGCGATCATCAGCGACAGGCCGATGGCGGAGTCGAAGGAGTAGCGGCCGCCGACCCAGTCCCAGAACTCGAACATGTTGTCCGGGTCGATACCGAACCCGGTGACCTTGCCGGCGTTCGTCGACAGTGCCACGAAGTGCCTGGCGACCGCCTTCTCCTCGCCGCCGAGCCCGGCCAGCAGCCAGGAGCGGGCCGAGGTGGCGTTGGTGATGGTCTCGATCGTGGTGAAGGTCTTGGAGGCGACGATGAACAGGGTCTCCGCCGGGTCCAGGTCCCGTACCGCCTCGTGCAGGTCGGCGCCGTCCACGTTGGAGACGAAGCGGAAGGTCAGCTCACGGGCCGTGAAGGTGCGCAGCGCCTCGTACGCCATCGCGGGGCCCAGGTCGGAGCCGCCGATGCCGATGTTGACGACGTTTCTGATCCGCTTGCCGGTGTGGCCGGTCCAGGCGCCAGAGCGGACCCGCTCGGCGAAGTCGCTCATCCTGTCCAGGACGGCGTGCACCTGGGGCACCACGTTCTCGCCGTCGACCTCGATCACCGCGTCCCGCGGGGCGCGCAGCGCGGTGTGCAGCACGGCCCGGTCCTCGGTGACGTTGATCTTCTCGCCGCGGAACATGGCGTCGCGCAGCCCGAACACGTCGGTGGCGGCGGCCAGTTCCTGCAGCAGCGCCAGGGTCTCGTCGTTGACCAGGTGCTTGGAGTAGTCGATGCGCAGGTCGCCGACGCGCACGACGTACCGCTCGGCACGCCCCGGGTCGGTTGCGAACAGCTCACGCAGCACCGGCTGGCCCTGGGCCCGGTGGTCCTCCAGGGCGGTCCACTCGGGGCGCCGGGTGAGCTTCGGGGAGTCAGACATGGGAGACGGTCTCCTTGGTGGCCTCGCCCCGCAGGGCGACGGCGTACATCTCGTCGGCGTCGAGGCGGCGGAGCTCCTCGGCGATGAGTTCGGAGGTGGTGCGGACCTTCAGGGCGAGGGTGCGCGAGGGCTGGCCCGGCAGGGTGAGCGTGGCCAGCGGGCCCTCGGGGCGGTCGATGACGATCTCGCCGTCCGCGGTCCCCAGGCGCACGGCCGTCACGACCGGGCCCGCGGTGACCACGCGGTCGATCGTCACGTTCAGCCGTGCCTCCAGCCAGCGCGCCAGCAGCTCGGCCGCCGGGTTGTCGGCCTCGGCCTCCACGGCCCCCGACACGATCCGGGTGCGGGCCTGGTCCAGGGCCGCCGCCAGCATCGAGCGCCACGGCGTCAGCCGGGTCCAGGCGAGGTCGGTGTCACCGGGCGCGTAGGAGCGGGCCCGCTGCTCCAGGGTCTCGGTCGGGTTCTCCACCGCGTACAGGTCGGTGATCCTGCGCTGGGCGAGCGCGCCGAGCGGGTCCTTGGCGGGCACCTCGGGCGCGTCCACCGGCCACCACACGACGACCGGCGCGTCCGGCAGCAGCAGCGGCAGCACGACCGAGTCGGCGTGGTCGGAGACCTCGCCGTAGGTGCGCAGGATGACCGTCTCGCCGGTGCCGGCGTCGGCGCCCACCCGGACCTCGGCGTCCAGCTTGGAGGCCATGCGGTCGCGCGGGGTGCGGGCGTGCCGCTTGATGACGACCAGGGTGCGCGAGGGGTGCTCGTGCGAGGCCTCCTCGGCCGCCTTGATCGCGTCGTAGGCGTTCTCCTCGTCCGTGACGATGACCATCGTCAGGACCATGCCCACGGCCGGTGTGCCGATGGCGCGGCGGCCCTGCACCAGCGCCTTGTTGATCTTGCTTGCCGTGGTGTCGGTCAGGTCGATCTTCATGGCCTGCGCCAGCTCCGTCCGTCTCGTGCGAGCATCTCGTCGGCTTCCTCGGGTCCCCAGCTGCCCGAGGGGTACTGCGCGGGCTTGCCGTGCCGCGCCCAGTACTCCTCGATCGGGTCGAGGATCTTCCAGGACTCTTCCACTTCCTGGTGACGGGGGAACAGGTTGGCGTCGCCGAGCAGTACGTCCAGGATGAGGCGCTCGTACGCCTCGGGGCTGGACTCCGTGAAGGACTCGCCGTAGGCGAAGTCCATCGACACGTCCCGGATCTCCATCGAGGTCCCCGGCACCTTGGAACCGAAGCGGACCGTCATGCCCTCGTCGGGCTGGACGCGGATGACGATCGCGTTCTGGCCCAGCTCCTCCGTGGCGGTGGAGTCGAAGGGGGAGTGCGGCGCCCGCTTGAAGACCACCGCGATCTCGGTGACCCTGCGGCCCAGACGCTTGCCGGTGCGCAGGTAGAAGGGGATGCCCGCCCAGCGGCGGTTGTCCACCTCCAGCTTGATGGCCGCGTAGGTGTCGGTCCTGGAGTTCGGGTCGATGCCGTCCTCCTGGAGATAGCCGAGCACCTTCTCGCCGCCCTGCCAGCCCTCCGCGTACTGCGCGAGAACGGTGTGCTCGCCCAGTTTCTCCGGCAGCCGCACCGACTTCAGTACCTTGAGCTTCTCGGTGAGCAGCGACTCCGCGTCGAACGCGATCGGCTCCTCCATGGCGGTGAGCGCCATCAGCTGGAGGAGGTGGTTCTGGATGACGTCACGGGCGGCGCCGATGCCGTCGTAGTAGCCGGCCCGGCCGCCGATGCCGATGTCCTCGGCCATGGTGATCTGGATGTGGTCGACGTACGAGCGGTTCCAGATCGGCTCGTACATCTGGTTGGCGAAGCGGAGCGCCAGGATGTTCTGGACGGTCTCCTTGCCCAGGTAGTGGTCGATGCGGAAGACCTGGTCCGGCTCGAACACGTCGTGCACGAGCGCGTTCAGCTCGCGGGCGCTCGCCAGGTCGCGCCCGAACGGCTTCTCGATCACCGCGCGCCGCCAGGAGCCCTTGCGCGCCTTCGCCAGGCCGTGCTTCTTGAGCTGCTGGACGACCTTGGGGAAGAACTTCGGCGGTACGGAGAGGTAGAAGGCGAAGTTGCCTCCGGTGCCGCGGGAGGCGTCCAGCTCGTCGACGGCCGACTTCAGCTGCTTGAACGCCGTGTCGTCGTCGAAGTCGCCGGGGATGAACCGCATGCCCTCGGCGAGCTGCTGCCAGACCTCCTCACGGAACTCGGTGCGCGCGTGCTCGCGGACCGCGTCGTGCACGACCTGCGCGAAGTCCTGGTCCTCCCAGTCCCGTCGGGCGAACCCGACGAGGGAGAAGCCCGGCGGCAGCAGGCCGCGGTTGGCGAGGTCGTAGACGGCCGGCATCAGCTTCTTGCGGGACAGGTCGCCGGTGACACCGAAGATGACGAGCCCGGACGGGCCCGCGATGCGCGGGAGCCGGCGGTCGCGCTCGTCGCGCAGGGGGTTGGTCCAGTCGAGCGCCGACCCGACCGTGGCGTGCTCGGTCATTCCGTCTCAACTCCCTTGCTGTCCAGGGACTTCGTCACGGCGTCCAGCAGGTCCTGCCAGGCCGTCTCGAACTTGGCGACGCCCTCGTCCTCCAGCTTCTGCACGACCTCGTCGTAGGAGATCCCGAGGGCCTCCACGGCGGCCAGGTCGGCGCGGGCCTGCGCGTAGCCGCCGGTCACCGTGTCGCCGGTGATCTCGCCGTGGTCGGCGGTGGCGTTGAGGGTGGCCTCCGGCATGGTGTTGACGGTGCCCGGCGCGACCAGTTCGTCCACGTACAGGGTGTCCTTGTAGGCGGGGTCCTTCACGCCGGTCGAGGCCCACAGGGGGCGCTGCCTGTTGGCCCTGGCGCCGGCGAGGCCGGTCCAGCGCTCACCACCGAAGACCTCTTCGTAGGCCTCGTAGGCCAGACGCGCGTTCGCGAGCGCCGCCTTGCCCTTGAGGACGGACGCCTCCGGGGAGCTGAGGCCGTCCAGCCGCTTGTCGATCTCGGAGTCGACGCGGGAGACGAAGAAGGAGGCGACGGAGTGGATGGCGGCGAGGTCGAGGCCCTTCGCCCGTGCCTTCTCCAGGCCGGCGAGGTAGGCGTCCATGACCTCGCGGTAGCGCTCCAGGGAGAAGATCAGCGTGACGTTGACGCTGATACCCAGGCCGATGACCTCGGTGATGGCCGGCAGGCCCGCCTTGGTCGCCGGGATCTTGATCATCACGTTCGGGCGGTCGACCAGCCAGGCGAGCTGCTTGGCCTCGGCGATCGTCGCCCTGGTGTCGTGGGCGAGGCGCGGGTCGACCTCGATGGAGACCCGGCCGTCGCGGCCGCCGGTGGCGTCGTACACGGGCCGCAGGATGTCGGCGGCGGCGCGGACGTCGGCGGTGGTCATCATCCGTACGGCCTCTTCGACCGTGACACCGCGGACGGCGAGGTCGGCCAGCTGCTCCTCGTAGCCCTCTCCGGAGCCGATCGCGGCCTGGAAGATGGACGGGTTGGTGGTCACGCCCACCACGTTGCTGTTGTCGACGAGTTCGGCGAGGTTGCCGGACTCGATCCGCTTGCGCGACAGGTCGTCCAGCCAGATGGAGACGCCCTCGTCGGAGAGGCGCTTGAGTGCTCCCGCGGTCGCGGTTGCTTCGGTCACTTTGATCATCTTCTTTCTGGCGATCGGATCAACCGCGGGCGGCGGCCAGGGATTCCCTGGCTGCGGCGGCGACGTTTGCGGGGGTGAAGCCGAACTCGGCGAACAGGGTCTTCGCGTCGGCGGAGGCGCCGAAGTGCTCCAGGGAGACGATGCGTCCTGCGTCACCTGTGTAGCGGTACCACGTCAGACCGATCCCGGCCTCCACGGCGACACGGGCCCGCACGGACGGCGGAAGCACGCGCTCGCGGTACTCCCGCGGCTGCTCCTCGAACCACTCCACGGACGGCATCGACACGACCCGGGTGCCGATGCCCTCGGCCTCCAGCTGCTCGCGTGCGGCGACGGCGAGCTGGACCTCGGAGCCGGTGGCGATCAGGACGACGTCCGGGGTCTCCTTCGAGGACTCCTTGAGGACGTAACCGCCCTTCGCCGCATCGGGGTTGGGCGCGTAGGTCGGGACGCCCTGGCGGGTGAGGGCGAGGCCGTGCGGGGCCGGGTCGGTGGCGTGCCGCTTGAGGATCTCGCCCCAGGCGATCGCGGTCTCGTTGGCGTCGGCCGGGCGGACGATGTTGAGGCCCGGGATGGCGCGCAGGGAGGCGAGGTGCTCGACCGGCTGGTGGGTCGGCCCGTCCTCGCCGAGGCCGATGGAGTCGTGGGTCCAGACGTATGTCACCGGCAGCTGCATGAGGGCCGACATCCGCACCGCGTTGCGCATGTAGTCGGAGAACACCAGGAAGGTGCCGCCGTAGATACGGGTGTTGCCGTGCAGCGCGATGCCGTTCATCTCGGCGGCCATCGAGAACTCGCGGATGCCGAAGTGGACGGTACGGCCGTACGGGTCGGCCTCGGGGAGCGGGTTGCCCTTCGGCAGGAAGGACGACGTCTTGTCGATGGTGGTGTTGTTCGAGCCGGCGAGGTCGGCGGAGCCGCCCCACAGCTCGGGGACGATCGCGCCGAGTGCCTGCAGCACCTTGCCGGAGGCGGCGCGGGTGGCGACCGCCTTGCCCTCCTCGAAGACCGGCAGGGCGTCCTGCCAGCCCTCGGGCAGCTGGCCGGCGACGATCCGGTCGAACAGCTCGGCGCGCTCGGGGTTGGCGCCGCGCCACTTGTCGATCTGCTTGTCCCAGGCGGCGTGCGCCTCGGCGCCGCGGTCGAGGGCCTCGCGGGCGTGGGCGAGGACGTCGGCGTCGACCTGGAAGGACTGCTCGGGGTCGAAGCCGAGGATGCGCTTGGTGGCGGCGATCTCCTCGGCGCCGAGCGCGGAGCCGTGGGAGGCCTCGGTGTTCTGCGCGTTCGGGGCGGGCCAGGCGATGATCGTGCGCATCGCGATGATGGACGGCCGCTCGGTCTCGGCCTGCGCGGCCTTCAGCGCCGCGTACAGGGCGGGTACGTCGATGTCACCGCCGAGCGAGGGCTCGACGCGCTGCACGTGCCAGCCGTAGGCCTCGTAGCGCTTCAGCACGTCCTCGGAGAACGCGGTCGCGGTGTCGCCCTCGATGGAGATGTGGTTGTCGTCGTAGAGGAAGACCAGGTTGCCCAGCTTCTGGTGGCCGGCCAGCGAGGAGGCCTCGGCGGAGACGCCCTCCTCCAGGTCGCCGTCGGAGACGATCGCCCAGATGGTGTGGTCGAAGGGGGAGGTGCCCTCGGGGGCCTCGGGGTCGAACAGGCCGCGCTCGTAGCGGGCGGCCATCGCCATGCCGACGGCGTTGGCGACGCCCTGGCCGAGCGGCCCGGTGGTGGTCTCGACGCCGGCGGTGTGCCCGTACTCGGGGTGACCGGGCGTCTTGGAACCGTGCGTACGGAACGCCTTCAGGTCATCGAGCTCGACCTCGTACCCCGCCAGGAACAGCTGCGTGTAGAGGGTCAGCGAGGTGTGGCCGGGAGAGAGAACGAAACGATCCCGGCCGGTCCACTCGGGGTCCGCGGGATCGTGACGCATCACCTTCTGAAAGATCGTGTACGCGGCCGGGGCCAGGCTCATCGCCGTGCCCGGGTGGCCGTTGCCGACCTTCTGCACGGCGTCGGCCGCGAGCAGACGGGCGGTGTCGACGGCACGCCGGTCGAGTTCGGTCCATTCGAAGCTGTCCGGTGTCTGCGCACTCATCTTCAAGAAGTCCTCGATCGAAGCGGCTGAACTGCTCTGATGCATTCAAACTTAAAAGTCTGACTTTTATGGGGGAAGGTCGCTGTGTGTCAGCCTGTGGTGAAAGTGGGACACCGGCGGTACGACCGAGGCGGCGCGAGTAGGACATGGCGGGCAGAACCATCCAAGGTGGAGACGGTGACGGTGGGGTGGACGGCATCAGAACGTTCCCTTTCCCGGTCGAGCTGAGTGTGGGCGGAGTCGGTATGCAGGTCGGCCCGATGGGGGCCGGCCACACCTGGCACGCCGAGGCCCCGCTGGAGCGCGTGCACCGCATCGACTTCCATGTCGTGATGCTCTTCGACGACGCTCCGGTCCGCCACATGATCGACTTCGCCGAGTACGAGGTGGCGGCCGGCGAACTGCTGTGGATCCGTCCCGGCCAGGTCCACCGCTTCTCACGCACGAGCGGGTACCGCGGAACCGTGCTCACCATGCAACCCGGGTTTCTGCCGCGCGCCACGGTGGAGGCCACCGGCCTCTACCGCTACGACCTGCCGCCCCTGCTCCACCCCGACGAGGCCCAGCTCACGGCCCTCAGGGCCGCCCTCGCCCAGCTGCAACGCGAGTACGAGGACACCACGACCCTGCCGCTGAGCCTGCACACCGCGGTGCTGCGCCACTCGCTGACGGCGTTCCTGCTCCGCCTCGCCCATCTGGCGGCCAGCTCCGCCGAGGCGGTCCGCCGCCAGTCGGACACGACGTTCACCCTGTTCCGCGACGCCGTCGAGAGGGACTTCGCCACCAACCACAGCGTCAGCGCCTACGCCGACGCCCTCGGCTACTCCCGCCGCACCCTCGTCCGCGCGGTCCGCGCCGCGACCGGTCAGACGCCCAAGGGCTTCATCGACAAGCGGGTCGTCCTGGAGGCGAAACGCCTGCTGGCCCACACGGACCTGCCGATCGGCCGGGTGGGCGCGGCGGTCGGCTTCCCGGACGCGGCGAACTTCTCCAAGTTCTTCCAGCAGCACACGGAGCTGACACCGGCGGCGTTCCGGGCGGAGCTGCGGTGACTCAGGACGCGGCCGGGGCGCCCAGCCGCGGCATGCGCCGCACCAGGGTGTCCCACATCCTGGTCAGCGCCTCGATCCGCTCCGTCAGCTCGGCCACCCGCCGAGCCCCGACCTCGTAGTTCCCGGCGCAGGAGTCGGAAGTGGTCATGGCGGCGACGCCAGGGGTTGACCCGTACGTGAAGGTCAGGCCGCCCCGCGCCGCCGCCCGCCCGGTCAGTGACCGAAGTCGAACCAGTTCACGTTCACGAAGTCCGCCGGCTGACCGCTGGTGAAGGTCAGGTAGACATCGTGGGTGCCGGTCACCGCGCTGATGTTGGCCGGGACCGTCCTCCAGGACTGCCAGCCGCCCGTGTTGGCGAGGGCGAAGCTGCCGATCGGTGTGGCGGTACGGCTGTCCAGGCGCACCTCGACCAGGCCGCTCACCCCGGACGCGGCACCGCTCGCCACGCGTGCGTAGAACTGCGTGGCCGCCGTGGAACCGAAGTTGACGCCCTTGTAGAGGGCCCAGTCGCCGTTGGCCAGGGAGCCGATGTCCTGGCCGCCGCCGGTGTCGGAGGTGCTCTCCGTGACGGTGCCGGACTGGCTGTCGTACGACTCCGCCTGGATGGCGCTGTAGGCGTCCCGGTTGCCGGAGGGCGGGGGTGTGGTCGTGCCTGTGCCGCTCGACAGGACCTGGACGTAGTCCACGAGCATCGGGTGGCCGGACTGGGTGGCGCTGGTCGGGCCGCCGCCGAACGCGGCCGGGAAGGCGCCGCCCATCGCCACGTTCAGGATGACGAAGAAGCCGTGGTTGGTGGCGTTGGCCCAGGTCGTGGCGTCCATCTGACTGGCCGTGACGGTCTGGTAGTTGACGCCGTCGACGTAGAAGCGGATCGCCTCGGGGCTGACCGAACGGTCCCACTCCATGGTGTAGGTGTGGAAGCCCGACTGGCAGGTGCTGTTCGGGCACGCGATCGAATTGCCGAGGCCCGTCGTCTCGTTGCAGGGGCCGCCCGGGTTGGTGCCGCAGTGCATCGTCGCCCAGACCTTGTTGATGCCCTGGACGTTCTCCATGATGTCCAGCTCGCCGACGCTCGGCCAGTTCTGGTAGTTGCCGCGATAGGGGGCGCCCAGCATCCAGAACGCCGGCCAGTAGCCCGCACCCGCGTCGCCGGTCACGTTGGGCATCTGGAGGCGCGCCTCGACGCGCAGTTTGCCGCCGGCCGGGGGCTGGAAGTCGGTGCGGTTGGTCTCGATACGGCCCGAGGTCCAGTTGCCGGACGAGTCGCGGATCGGGGTGATCTTCAGGTTGCCGCCGCCGTCGAGCGAGACATTGCTGGTGCTGTTCGTCATCGTCTCGACCTCGCCGGTGCCCCAGTTGGCGGCGCCGCCGGGGTACGAAGTCCCGGTGTCGTACTGCCAGTTGGAGGTGTTGACGCCGGTTCCGGCCGAGCCGTTGAAGTCGTCGAGGAAGAGCTGTGTCCAGCCCGACGGGGGCGTCGGCGCCGAGGCGTCGGCGGACTGGGTGGCGGCCGTGGCGAGCGCGGCCGCCAGGCCGAGCGTGCTGAGCACGGCGAGGAGCGCGCGTCGCCGTCTGGGTATGCCGGAGGTTGCACTCATGGGGGTGCCTCCCGGTTGCGGGGTGGTGGGCTGCGGGTGCTCTGAGAGCGCTCTCAAAGTGGGCCCAATGTGCTCTCCGCCACCAGGGCCGTCAAGACTTAAAGCAAGGGAAGTCCTTTCCGGGCGGGGAAGTTCACCCCCTGAACGGTGCAAAGGTGCTAAAGCGCGCTCCCCGCCTTCCACTGCGACCACGACAGGTTCCAGCCGTTGAGCCCGTTGGCCGGGTCGACGGTCTTCTCGCCGGAGTTCTTGACGATCACCACGTCGCCGAGCATCGAGGACGCGTAGAACTTGTAACCCGCCACGGAGCTGTCGTTCGCCCCTTCGCATCGTGCAGGCCCACACAGCCGTGGCTGGTGTTCTCGTGGCCGAACACCGAGGTGGACGCCCAGTAGTTGCCGTGCACGAACGTGCCGGACGTGGTCAGGCGCTGGGCGTGCGGCACGTCGGGGATGTCGTACTCGTCGCCGAGCCCGACCGTGGAGGACTCCATGCGGGTCTGCCTGAACCGCTCGCTGATCACCATGATCCCGGACCAGGTGGTGATCCTTTGAATTTCCGGGCCGATTCCTGAGATTCCGGTGAGGAGTCGCCCTGAGAAGGCCCGAAACCACGGTTGTCTCAGCCCTCGGGATTGTGAACAGAGTATGAGCGGCCCGACCGGGGCTCTGAGCGACCGACCACCGCCGGAGGTATACGTGACCGAAGTCCGCGAGCCGCACACCGTGGCCGTCGTCGGAGCCGGCGCGGCGGGCACGCTGACCGCCCTCCAGCTCTGCGAGACGGCGACGCGCCGCCGGACACCGCTCGGCCTCGTCCTCATCGACCCCGCCCCGGAGGCGGGCCGCGGCACCGCGTACGCCACCCGCGACCCGCGCCACCGCCTCAACGTGCCTGCGGGCGGCATGAGTTGCTACCCCGACGACCCCGGCCACTTCACCCGCTGGCTGTGCCGCCACGGCGAACCGTCCGTCACCGCGGCCGACTTCGCCACCCGCTACCGCTACGGCGCCTATCTCGCCGACACCCTCGCGCAGGCCATCGTCCGGGCTCAGGGCACGGTGACGGTACGCCGGCTGCGCACCCGCGCCGAGAGCTGTACCGACACCCCCGAGGGCCGGCCGGCGCTCCGCCTCGCCGACGGGGGACACCTCAGCGTCGACAGCGTCGTCCTGGCCACCGGCCCCGCCGCCCCCTCCGCGAGCTGGGCCCCGCCCGCCCTGCGCACCTCGGCCCGTTTCATCGCCGCCCCCTGGGCCACGGGCGCGCTGGACGGCCCGCTCTCCGACACCGCCGACGTCCTCCTCGTCGGCACCGGTCTTACGGCCGTCGACCTCGCCCTCACCCTCGACCGCCCCGGCCGCACGGTCCACTCCCTCTCCCGCAGCGGCCTGCTGCCGCAGCCGCACGCCCTCACCCCGGCCGGCCCGATGGATGCGCCGACGGGCCTCGACGACGCCTCGCTGGGCCGCCTCCGCAGGGCTGTCTACGGCCACATCAGCCGCTCCGTGCGCACGCACGGGGACTGGCGCCCCGCCCTCGACAGCCTGCGCCCGCACACCGCCCGTCTCTGGGAGAGCCTCACTCCCGACGACCGGGCCGAGTTCCTCGCCCGCGAGGGCGCCCTGTGGAACACCCACCGCCACCGCATGGCCCCCGCGACCGCCGAGTCCGTTGCCCGGGCCCGTACCGCCCGACGGCTCACCGTCCACACCGGCGCGGTGACGGAGGCGGCCGAGCACGACGGCTCACTTCTGGTCACCCTCTCCAACGGCCGTACCCTGCACGTCGGTTGGGTGATCGACTGCACCGGACCGGGCCGACGGTTCGACGACCCCCTGTGGCGCTCCCTGTTCACGTCCGGGGCCGCGGTGCCGGGCCCGCTCGGCATGGGCGTGGCCACCCGCGAGGGGCGGCTGCTGGACTCGGAGGGCCGTGCGGACCGCCCGCTGTTCACGCTGGGCGCCCCGCGCCGCGGCGAACTGTGGGAGACGACCGCGATCCCCGAGATACGCGTCCAGGCGGCGGCCCTGGCAGCACAGCTGCTCGCCCCGCTGACGGGGAGGACGGGCAGGCCCCGCACCTCCCGCCGTCCCGTCGACGGCCACGGACTCGCCCTGTCCACCCACGCCGAGGCGGCCGCCGCCTACCGCAGCGGCCTCAACCGGGTCCTCAAGGTCCGCGCCGGCGCCGAGGACGCCTTCGCCCGGGCCGTCGCCCTCGACCCCGGGTTCGCCCTCGGCCACGCGGCCCTCGCCCTGCTCGGCCACGAGTGCGGCGCCGCCGTGGACGTACCGCGGGCACTGGCCGAGGCGCAGCGCTCCGCGCGCGAACACGCCGACGAGCGGGAGTGTTCCTTCGTGGAGGTGGTCACGCGCCGGGTGCACGGCGACGACGGCGACACGGCTCTCGTACGGCACCTCGACGCGTACCCCGCCGACGCGCTCGCGCTGGCCGCCGCCGTGCCGACCATCGCCTTCTCCGGCGTCACCGACCTCGACGACGACCATGCGCTGCGGCTGGTCGAGCAAACGTCTCCCGCCTACGACGGCCACTGGTTCCACACCTCGCTGCTCGCCTTCCTCCGGCAGGAGCAGGGGCGGCTGCACGAGGCCGGCGAGCTCGCCCACCGGGCGTTGGCGGTCGAGCCGGCTTCCGGACACGCCGTGCACGCCCTCGCCCATGTCCACTACGAGTCGGGCGTGCACGAGGCGGGCCGCGACTGGCTGGACGGCTGGGTCTGCGGGCAGGGCCGGGGCGCCGTCCACCGGGCCCACTTCTCCTGGCACATCGCCCTGCACGAACTCGCCCTCGACGACCCGGCGGCGCTGCGCAGGCGCTGGTTCGCGCAGCTCGCACCCGGCCGGGTGGTGACCGGGGTGCGGGCGCTGGTCGACTCGGGGTCGCTGCTGTGGCGGGCCCGGCTGAGCGGCAGCTGGCGGGGTGAGCTGCCCGCCGGGGATGTCCTGGGCACGGTCGCCCGGGACGTCCTGGAGCGTCCGGCGACCGCCTTCACCGCGCTGCATGCCGCTGTGGCGCTGGCCGCGGCGGGGGATCTGGCGGCGCTGCATCGGTTGCGGGACCATGCCGCCGGGGCCGACGAGGTGCAGCGGGAGGTCATCGTGCCGCTGTGCGAGGCGTTCGCCGCCGTGGTGGAGGAGCGGTTTCAGGACGCCGCCCGGGGGCTTGATGCGGTGCTGCCGGTGTTGCGGCGGGTGGGCGGCAGTGCAGCCCAGCGGGAGGTCGTCGAGGAGACGCTTCTGTACGCCCTGGTGTCGGCTGGGCGGTGTGACGCTGCGCGTCGGCTGTTGGATGCCCGGTTGGAGCGGAAGGAGGCGCCGCGAGACCGGCGGATGCGGGCGGGTTTGCCTGCGTAGGAGCGCGGAGGGATGTGCCGCGATCGGTCGTTGAGCGTCAGCGGCTTCGTCGTGGCTGGTCGCGGGGTTGACCCCCCCCCCCAAGAGGGGGGGGGGAAAGGCGCAAAAATGTGAGGTGACAAAAAACTGG